>WREE01000094.1 GCA_009779515.1 Symbiobacteriaceae bacterium | reverse complement strand
TGTTCTCACCTTTCGTGGTTAACAGGTAAAGTCCATAGGGAATGCTCATGAAGATAGTAGGATCGATGATGCTACTATCCTCTTGTTCGGGAGAGATGGCCGGATGGACAACTATTTCCCCAGCTATGGTCTTGGCTAGTTCGACAAGTTTAACCCGTTGCTCTTCCTTAACGGAGGAGACAATGGTTATGGGGTCTTGTAAAAAGGTTATATTTTTACATTTAGCTAGTTTTTGTTGCATGAGTCCACCACTGGTAGGTGCCCAAGTGCCGTTTTCGATAAGAGCTACCACTCGGTTCTGGATGTTGTGTGCGGTTAAATCATTTAAAAAATCTTCCATGGCGATAAAAATTCCGGCATTATAGGTAGTAGCCGCAAAAACCAAGTGGCTAAAGCGAAAAGCCTGAGCAACAATTTCCGAAGCTGGCGTCACCGAGACATCATACATCACCGTAGTAATCCCCTGTTCTCTGAGACAGGTCGCCAAGATCTCCACGGCATTTTCGGTGTTGCCATAAACTGAGGCGTAGGCAATAAGAACCCCCTGCTCCTCGGGTTCATAGCTACTCCAAAGATGATATTTATGCAGCAATTCCACGAAGTTGGCACGCCACAAGAAGCCATGCAGAGGGCATATGAGGCGAATATCCAACCCCGAGGCTTTGGCTAAGACACTTTGCACTTGTTGTCCGTATTTACCTACAATATTGGTATAGTAACGGCGCATTTCATCCATATATTCTCGTTCGAAGTCAACTTCATCGGCATACAAGGCCCCGTTTAAAGCCCCAAAGCAGCCAAAGGCATCGGCAGAATAGAGAGTTTTGTCGGTAGCATCATACGTAAGCATAACTTCCGGCCAATGCACCATGGGAGCAAGAATAAAGTGCAAGGTATGACGACCAGTAGTCAGGGTATCTCCTTCCTTAACTAAGAGGACTCTACTGCTGTCTAAAGTGGGAAAGAACTGTTTCATGTAACCTAAGGTTCGTTCGTTGCAGACAATAGTGAGGTTGGGGTGCAGGATTTGTAGCTGTAGGATAAAGGCGGAGTGATCCGGTTCCATATGTTGCACAATAAGGTAATCCAGAGGTCTACCTTGGAGTGCATAGTTCAAGTTCTCCATAAAAGTGCGCCACACCGCTTTATCGACAGTATCTAGCAACACTGTTTTATCGTCATCGCAAATGAGATAAGAATTATAGGAAACTCCCCTAGGAACTTCGTAAACCCCTTCGAACATGGCCAGGCGTCGGTCGTTGGCACCTACCCAAGTAACATCAGGGTTTATTTGGCGTGTACAATGCATAGCTTTCCACTCCTTTTAATCAGTGAAAGTACGGATAACATCCAAAAGAATCTTCTCCACCCAGAACCTGCTCTCCTTTCCCCCCGAGAAATTCCTCCGTCCCAAGAGGATAATGGGTAAGCTATGCCGTATATCTACAATATCATCAACGAACGGAGGAATTCACCCTATGCGCAACATGGCCGTGCAAGATATCCTAGCCTTCCAGTGGGTGGTGGACCCCAACCTCTCTCCCGATGGAAAAAATGTAGCTTTTACCCAAACCATCATCGATGCTGAGAGCAAAGAGTACCGCCATCACCTTTATCTGGTTCCTTCCTGTGGTAGCACTCCCCCCCGGAAAATTAGCAACGCTCCTCGTCGCGACACCACCCCCCGTTGGTCTCCCTGTGGTAACCAGCTGGCTTTTGTCTCCGACCGCTCGGGAGAAGGACAAATTTGGCTCCTAGAAATGTCGGGAGGTGAAGCTACCCAACTTACTACCATGCGTTATGGTGCCGGAAACCCTATATGGTCGCCGGATGGAACCAAAATAGCCTTCTCTTCTTCCATGCATCCCAGCGACACCTTAGAGCAAATGTTTAAGCCTCTAAGCCGCGAGGAAAGAGACAAAGACGCTAAATACAAAAGGGAACACGGTTTAGTGGTGGAAAAGCTCCAGTACCGCTCCGACGATTCCGGTTTCTCTACCGGGCGGTATAACCATATTTGGGTCATAGACTTAGCCAGCAAAGAAATAAAGCAACTTACCAGCGGTAGCTGGAACCATGCTGCTTACTCCTGGTCTCCCTGCAGCAGCAAGCTGGTCTTTGCCGCTAACCGCACCCCAAACCCTGAGGAAGAAACTTGGAACTCGGATCTCTGGATAGTACCAGCCGGTGGCGGCGAGCTGCAGCAGCTTACCCATACCGACGGTCCTTGTAGCGCTCCTGCCTGGTCTCCCGATGGTAAAACCATTGCCTACCTGGGGCATTTAAGAGAATTCTCGGGTGCTACTCTCACCCGCATCTGGACGGTACCTGCCACCGGTGGGGAGTCCCAATGCCTTACCACTGCCTACGACCAAGGCTTTGGCTCCGGTCCTACCTCCGATATGACACGTAGCGGCGGTAGCAGCCGGTCTTTAGTTTGGTCAGCAGATAGTAGCAAAATCTACGCCCTCTCCAACTTACATGGCAACACTCATCTATATAGCATTACCGTAGATGGCGTTGCTAAGCCCCTCTCTACCGGCAACCGAGCCATCTACGGTTGGTCGATGGGTAGCTCCGACCAGCAAGTAGCCATTGCCTGGTGTAACCTCCTAGAACCTAACGAAATTGCTCTACTGGATTTAAATAGCGGCGCCGAAAAACCTCTCACCCAAGTCAATAGCTGGCTCAAAGAGGTAAACTTAAGGGATGCCGAAATGTTTTGGTGCAAGGGCGACGAAGATTGGGATCTCCAAGGTTGGCTTATGAAACCCATTGGTTGGGAAGCCGGGCAAAAGTATCCCCTGGTGCTATCTGTTCACGGTGGACCTTCGCAAATGTATGGCTTTGCTTTTAATCATTTATTCCAGACTCTCTGCGGGGAAGGATATTATGTTTTGTATCTTAACCCCAGAGGTGGAGAAGGTTACGGGCAGAAGTTCCTCCACGGGGTCAACTGCAAGTATGGGGAAGGCGATTACCGTGACCTTATGCTCGCCTTGGACTATTGTATTGCTCATCATCCGGAGATAGATACTGCCAACTTAGGGGTCACCGGCGCCTCCTACGGTGGCTTTATGACCAACTGGATTGTGGGGCAAACCGATCGCTTCAAAGCAGCAATTACCCAAGCTTCGATCTCCAACTGGGTTACCTTCTTTGGCACTTCCGATATCGGCTTCAACTTCTGTGATAACCAACACGGCGCCAACCCTTTAACCGACTTCGATGAAATGGTGAAGCGCAGTCCTCTGACCTATGTTAAAAATGTCACCACCCCTCTCCTGATTATCCACAATGAACAAGATTACCGCTGCCCCATTGAACAAGGGGAACAACTGTTTGTCTCTTTAAAAAAGCTGGGTAAAACAGTAAAAATGGTGCGCTTTAACAACGCTAACCACGGCATGTCTGGCAGTGGTGTACCTGCTCTTCGAGTCGACCGGGTTAACCATATCCTAGCTTGGTTCAACGAGTATATGAAGCCTCAAAAAGCAGAGTAGGAAAGCGCGGTTGCTACTGCACCAACTTTTTTAGGATAATTGTTGTCATTACATACCCCTAAAATAGACTAACCCCTACCGACTGACATGGTCGGCGGGGGTGAGGATGAAGACAAAGTCTTCATCCTCTCGCCTCAGAGTGCGCTCTTCGGCGAATTAAGTTATGTTCTTGCAATTAAGTTTGCTTTTTGACGCGCAGGTCGCCAGAAAGCGGTTACTTTTATCCCTTTAAGGTAAGTTAGGTAGGAAACAAGAACCTGAAACCGGTTTTTTTCAGACCAACCCCCGCCGACTGTTATGGTCGGCGGGGGTGCTATAATTTATGTAAGCTAGTATGCTGGAAAAAAGCTGCTTTTTAACCGTAATTTAAATTACCCGGTGAATCCATCCCGCAGGTGCGCTGATCCGTCCCATTTGGATACCAGTCAAAGTGTCGTAGAGCTGGTTGCAAATCGCACCGGGGGACTCCATACCGCTGGGGAAGTTGATCCATGTACCATGATTGTCAATAGCGCCAACAGGAGTTACAACCGCAGCCGTGCCACAGAGACCACACTCGGCAAAGTCCGACAGTTCAGAGAGTAATACCTCACGCTCCTCCACCACCATCCCCAAATAATCGGCCGCTACCGTCACCAGAGAGCGCCGGGTGACCGATGGCAGAATGGTGGGCGACTTGGGGGTAACAAACTTGCCGTCATTAGTGATAAAGAATATATTGGCACCTCCAGTTTCTTCCACCTTGGTATTGGTCAGAGCATCGAGGTAGACATTTTCGGCATACCCTTTTTGCTTAGCCATATACCCAGGATAGAGAGACATAGCATAGTTAAGTCCACCTTTAACATGCCCCGTCCCATGAGGAGCAGCTCGGTCGTATTCACTGACTGCCAAGGTTATAGGTTTAATACCGCCTTTGAAATAGGGACCGACGGGGGTGCCAAAAACCCGGAAGATATACTCATCGGCTGGACGCACCCCTAAAACCGGACTGGAACCCATAAGAAAGGGACGAAGATAAAGCTGTGCTCCCGAGCCGTAGGGGGGAACATAAGCAGCATTATCCCGAATAACCAGCTCTACCCCCTTGATAAACATTTCTACGGTTATTTCTGGCATCACCAGGCGACGACAGGTATCGATCATGCGTTGGGCATTGAGTTCCGGACGAAAGATGACTACCTGACCATCGGCAGTGGCGTAGGCCTTAAGCCCTTCAAAACAGGTTTGGGCATACTGAAAAACCGCGGCGCTTTCGCTTAAAACAATTTCGGCTTCCTGGACTAACCCTCTCTCCTGCCAGGCACCATCTATATACCTGGCTTCATAGCGGGTAGGCAAAGGGAGGTAACCAAAAGGGAGCTGGCTCCAGTCGATGGCATCGGGTTTCATTAAAAAACTCCTTTCAAAAAAAAATATTATTATTCTCTAAGATAAAAATTTATAGTCGCAGGAATTTTAGAGCCAAATGGCGAACTGGCGTAGTAATTCTCCTTGTCCTGACGAATCACCTGCTTAGTTACCTATGTATTACTAAAGAAATGCAGAGACGGAAACTGTTTCGATCACGGTGTTTGCTAGCTCTGCCACTTAAGCCTTCGTCATTACCCAACGACCGCTGACGCAGCAGCCCTCTTCTGTTAGCTGCATGGTAGCATGGTAACAGGTAGCCAGGGTAAGGAGCTTTAAGCCAACACCAATAGGGTAAAAAATGTAGCTTTGGTATTTGAAAGGAGAGTCTTTTGTGCGTAAGATTTTTTCTAAAGTCTTTATTTGTCTATTAGCGGGAATAATCCTCTGCTCTTCGGTAGCTCAGGTAGCTGCCGCAATCCTGGAAACATACCAAATTAAACTCTTCTACTACGACAGCATTATGGTTCATTACACCGTTCATTATCCGGCAGGGGGTTTTTGGACTGGCTCCGAGGATGTGCCGGTAGGGGGAGCTTATCGTCTCTCAGATGGTAAGGCTTTGGCTTCCCAGGTATACTGCATCGACCCCTTCACTCCCTTTATCCCTAGAGCCGATGAGAATGACTGGAGTGATGAGTTTAACGCTACCATTGTTTCCAAGGACGGTTATGCTGTAGCCAGCCCCTGGAATCTGTCCACCACCATGCTATATAGGTATTCTGACGTTAGTTGGCTTCTCAGCTATGGTTACCGTGGCGACTACCGAGCTCACGATGCTGAGAGCATGGAGAGCGTAGCTCGCCTAAACCGCATGTACCAAGGAACTCCGGGAATGGGCACTATCAGTAAACGTGTAGCCCTTATGGCTACAAAGGTGGCTATCTGGAAAGCTATAGGTGGAGACAATGTGGAGGTCCGAGGAACAGTACTAACAGGAGCTGAGGCTTCCACCTTTAACATTCTTTGGCCTATGTTGTTAAGTGATGCCCGAGTTGGGACTCCTCCTGTCGAGGAAGAGCTTAACTTAACACAATTGGAACTCACCTTTGACTTCCCTGGTGGCACGGTCTTACCTTTTGTCCATAACGACGGCGAGGGAGATATTTATGGTCCCTTTATAGTTGAAGTGGCTCTAAAGGATGCCAGGTCAACTGCCGAAGAATTGTTAGAAAATGTCATCTTAATGTGCAGTGGTATCGACAGCGGTGATATCCTCTTTGGCTTTTATGATGATTTTACTCATACATGGTCTCCTCTTACGACCACCGCTCCTCTATATGGCACTCCAGCAGATACCCTGTATACTGCTTTGGAGGGTAGTGAGTTTGAGTACACCCCTGGTGCGGAGGGCAGTGCTCTTTGGACTAGCCCAGAGCTATATATTTGGGCACCTGACGGGCGCGATTCTCTTCTTAATAGTACTGCCGACCAGCTTACCATCCGTGCTATGGCGCAGACCGCTCCTGTGGAGCTTCAGGAAGGAACCCCTATCTGCTATGTGTTTTACGTACCGGAAGACGACTCTTTAAAGTGGAGCGCTATTCAAGCCTTTGCAGGAGCTGCCGCTTTGAATACCAGTGCGCCGCTGGGTGCCGAAAACCAGTTTTATTCTCAAGAAACTCCCTTGGGGCAATTGTGGATAGCCAAGTATTTACTCAATGCCACCCCTCTGGATGAAGGTGTGGAGTTTGGTTTCAAACTGTACATGCATTCCTCTAGTAACCCCAGCGATTACTCGCCAGTTATTTTAAGTCATTACGATGTCCGCGGCGCCAGAGTTGATTATGCTAACGACATTTTCTATCTTAAAAACCCCGGTTTGGCCTTTATCGATGGTCTACCTTTAGACCGACTGTACAGTGTCGAAGAAATAAATAATAATGCTATCTACTGGCTACAGAGCTACAGCATAGATATTTATGATAACTGGCTGGATGATGGTGAAATTGAAGTACCTCTCAACAAGGGAGACGATACCATTACCGAACCCTTTGCTTTAGACCCCGATCTAACGTTAGGTATGGTCACCTTTAATAACATCAGCGATCATGAGGTTGCCTATTTGTACCTCAGTAAGTTTACCCAAGAGATTCTAGAAAATGGGTCGATTGATTACCACTATACCGATGGCGAGCTGATCTTTGCTTTTTGCATTGAATACACCAACGATCTGGAGTTCCCGGATTGGCAGTCTTTAGATTTATCCGGGAAGTTTGCCAGCGAACATAGCCTCAACCCCAGTGCTTTTGACGATGCTGAACACGGTTTCTTCACCCTCCAAGCACAACAAACGGCGGTTTTTATGCTGGATGCCGAGTTTGCCTACCGCCTTGGGGAATCCGTTTTCTTGGCTGACGGTTCCACCCCTCATGAGTATACTCCTGGCTATAACATAACCGCGCGCTCCAAGGCAACTCCTAGCTACAGCAACCAAACTGATACCAGCTATAACCTACCGAATGCCCAGGGGTATTATATGAGCCAGGGATTTTACCTGGACAAACTGGAGGATACATCCTTTGCGTTAGTATTTTCTAATGTTAAAGAAAACACGCCGGAACCACCTCCCCCTACCGAACCCTCCAACCCCACTGAGCCGTATATCCCTCCTAACCCCCGTCCCCCGACTCCTTTTGAACCTCCCACTCGTCCACCCACTGATCCACCTACTCGACCACCCACTGATCCACCTACTGATCCGCCTACCCTACCACCTACTGATCCACCTACCCGACCTCCCACAGACCCCTACGTACCTCCC
>WREE01000093.1 GCA_009779515.1 Symbiobacteriaceae bacterium | reverse complement strand
ACCTGTATTTGCTTGGCATCTACTTCCAGCTTTTGTTTGCGGGCATCTTCAAAGGATTTAAAAAGCTGCGGTACAGCTACTCCTGCCAACAGTACTAAAATGGCGGCAACGACCATAACTTCCACCAGGGTAAAACCTTGGTCCTTACCTTTGGTTGTAGCTTTTCTATTTAGCTTACCGCGTATGAAAACCATGTAAAACACTTCCTTTGTAGGCTGAATCATCTGACATTAGATATATTCGATAAGTTATTGACTAAGTCCATTTGGGAGTATAAAGGTAGCAGGAGGGCAACAGCCAAAGCTCCTACCACCATTGCCACTCCCAGCATCACCACCGGCTGTAGCAACGAAAGGAGCTTCTCCCCTCGTACATTGGCTTGGTGAGTATAATAAGCTGCCGATTTAGGTAACATAAGTTCCAGGCTGCCACTCTCACTCCCCACATGCAGTAACTGCACGTAAGACTCGGGAAAGCAACCGGTAGCTTCCATGGCGGTAGCGAAAGCTACTCCCACCGTAACTTGCTGCCTTACCCGATGGACTGCAGCACGCCAAATGCGTCGCTCTGGCAGGTTCTCGCAGCTAAGCAAAGCCAGATCGAGAGGAACCCCCACCTGTAACAATACTGCCAAAGTACGGCTTAGCTGCGCCAGCATACGGTCTCGCAAATACTCTCCATAATAAGGAAGGCGCAATTCCAGCTTCTCCCAATTAGGATGAACCCTGAGACGTCGCCAACTTCGCACCATCAGCAGATACAGGGCAAATAAAAGTGGTAAAATAATTCCCCAATATGCCACCATCGCATTTGAGATATCTAAAAGTAGCTGGGTTGGCCAGGGTAGCGCTATATCGGTGCGGGTATAAACATCAACATAAGAAGGCATTAAAAAAATTAAAATGAAGCCAACAATTAAAACGGCGAAAAGTAAAACTAATCGCGGATAAAAAAGAGCGGCACTAGCCCTGCTCTCCTGTAGCGCCTCGGTGGTGTAATGATCTGCCAGCTCTTCAAAAACCTTGGGAAGGTCTCCGGAAAGCTCGGCGGAGCGAATGGATTGCCAGAGTAGCGCAGGAATCCCTTCTTCCCGTTGTAGAGCCTGCCCCAACGAGCTACCTTGTAAAACAGAGCGCTCCGCACGCCGTAAAGCCTCACCTAAAGGCGAGTTACGGTGATGTGCCAGGAGCTGTAAGGTTCTGTCTAAAGGGGTGGCATTAGCCAATAACAGTGCTGCCTCGCGACAAAAGTCGCTAACTTCCTGCAAATTTATATTACGATTCCAAACTATTTGCCGCTGAAGCAGGTTATGCCAACTCTGACGAAGAGCAATGTGCGTGGGGAAGAGCCCTTCCTGGCGGAGGAGACGTGCCGCTTCGGCTGCCGAAACAGCCTCCACTACCCCTTGAACTTTCTTTCCCCCCTGATTGTTACCTGTGTAGGCAAAATTAGCCATCGTCTCCCCTCCTACACTGCTAGCTGGGGGCTACCCACCCCCAATCCCCTGGATGCTCCCACCCCACTCACATGTGCGCGGAGACCCCGGGTCCAGTAATTGTAAACTCATTCCAGCGGGACGATTACCATCGTCCCCTACGAAATGACCGTTGCTACATTTAAACAACCCAATCGTCGTGTAACCGTGATTTATTAGTCCCTGCACCATATTGGCGATGGATTTTCGTAGGGGCAGATGGCAATCTGCCCGTTGATACGGAGTAGAAGCCCGTTTCTATCATGCCAGGTGTGAACGCAGTTCATGGGCTTCTACTCTGCTAGATGGGGGCTACCCGCCCCCAATCCCCCGGTCACTACGGCAGGCAAAGCCAGCCTGCGCTTACTGGAACTACGTTCCAGAGCCACGGTTCCCGTGGCAGTGTAGAAGCCCGTTTCTATCATGCCAGGTGTGAACGCAGTTCATGGGCTTCTACACATATAATACTCTGGTCAACTCGGCTACATCAGTCATCCCGGCGGTTATCTGACGCCAGCCGTCGTGTACCAAAGGGCGCCAATTATTTTGCCGTGCCAACTGTTGGACTTGGGAAAGCTCGGGGCGTCGCATAATCAAAGATTGCATAGCCTCGTTAACTTCCATGATTTCAAAGATACCACTGCGGTTATAATAACCGGTGCCATGACAATAGTCACATCCTACCGCCTGATAGACATTCCAGGGAGCTCCCGGTGCCTCGAAGAGCTCTGTCCAAGGAGCGCGATGCAGTTCGGTATTGGTCTTACAGTGAGGACAAAGCTGCCGCACCAAACGCTGTCCGATAACTGCGGTTAAAGCTGCGGTAATGACGTAAGGCTCAATACCCATATCCAGCAGGCGTAGCATAGCACCACAAGCATCGTTGGTATGGAGGCTGCTGAGTACCAAGCGACCGGTGATGGCTGCACGTAAGGCGACATCGGCTGTCTCTTTGTCCCGGATTTCACCAATCATGATAATATCTGGGTCTTGACGCAAAATTCCTCTTAACCCTTGGGCGAAGGTCATGCCTCGTTGCACATTCACAGCTATTTGATTAATTCCCGGCAATTCATATTCGATAGGATCCTCGATACTGGTAATATTTAAACTGGGCGCCTTTAAATAGTTTAAAGCAGCGTACAGTGTGGTAGTTTTACCACAGCCGGTAGGACCGGTGACCAATATTAAACCATGAGGACGCGAAACCAGATGCTGCACTTGCTCCACAGCCGCAGGTACTAAACCTAGCTGATCTAGGGTGAGTTCAATTACTTCCCGATAGAGAAAGCGCAGCACCATTTTTTCACCTCGGTAGACCGGCAAAGTAGCTGCACGTAAATTGAGAATTTGCCCCTCAATTTCCATTTCTAAATGCCCGTCTTGAGGTTCATACTTTTGGGAAACATCCATCTGGGAGAGAATTTTTAAGCGAGCAATGACAGCCATAGCCTGCTCTTCCCCGATAAAAGTATACTCCTGGAGTAAGCCATCGATACGAAAGCGAACCAACAAACCTTCCCGCTGAGGCTCCAGATGGATATCGGAAGCACGTCGGCGCCAGTCGGTGGAGATAATTGCTTCGGTTAGACGAACGATTTCTTGTCCGTTACCTTCTTCTCCCAGAGTAGGTCGCGCCGAATACGAAGTGAACTGCATACTCTGCTGGTAGACCACGCTGTAGCGCTCCCAGGTTGCGCTCTCCCAGATCACCACTACGGTTTCTAAAGTGGTAATTGCTTTGAGCTCTGCCAGAGCGAAAGCCGACAGAGAGGCAGTGGTAGCCAGGGTGAGTTTATCTGGGGAAAGATCTATGGGTAAGACACGAAAGCGCTGCGAAATCTCCAAAGGGAGGATTCGCAGCAATTTCGAGTTAGGTTGATAAAGCTCCCAGGGGTTACGCTGTTCTCTATGCAATATTCATTCACTCCAGAAAAGTATAGCTTACTTTTTACGGAAACGTCTGGTGGTAGTAGGTGTATTTTTTCCTCCAGAGCTCTTTTCCTCTTTTTCCGGTTCCGGTGCTACTTCGCGGATAGGTACAAAAAGAATAAGAATGCAAGTAGCTATGGCTTGCATAGGGAGATGCGCCCACTCCGTGGGGAGAAGATCGTTGGTTAAAATTATGCTGTTAATGGTCTGGACTAAGTACATCGAAGCGAAAAAAGCGGCTAACCAGGTCATTACTCTCTTCATAGGCTTGATCTTACTGCGGAAGAGCCGAAACACAATAACGGTTGGTACGAGAATAATAGACATCTCTAAATACCAATCCATGTTGAACCACCACCTGAGTGATATATGTATTTAATAAAAGGGAACGAGAGAGCCGCGGATGGCACCAATGACGCTAATGATCACGGGCACTATGAGAGCGGCAATGACAAACCATACGGCTATCCGTCTTTGTTTTGTGCTCATGGTAGGATAACCTATATCAGATGCAGCTTTACCTGGCGTCCATCTAAGAACCAGAAGCGACCGTCTTTCACAGCTATAGTTTGCTCTAAAGCCATAGTAACCTCCTGGTTGTCCCATTCGGGAACCGGAAAGCGGACATTGAGTTCCAAGGCGTGGCAGGTGCCATCGTGGAGTTCATAATCACCACGACCGGGAACCCCGTCTTGCTGGTCGTATAAACCAATCGTCGGACCAGCGCCATGACCGTGGTAACCGATAGGGTGATTATAGACACTGGGAACGAGACCGGCAGCAATAGCCTTTGCCCGGGAGCGAGCCAGGATCTCGTTACCGGTTCCTCCAGCTTCCATATCTTGGGCAACAATATCCTGCAGCTGATTACCTGCTTTAAGTGCATCCTGCAACCCCTTCGGAGGTTCACATTCCCCTCTTTTAAGCACATAAGCATTTTGCTGAGTATCGGTGCAGAGGCGGAGGTAAACAAATCCCACATCGCAGTGTAGAATATCTCCTGGCATGATGATAGTTTCGCTGCGAGGTTGCCCCGGACTGGAGGGTAACCCTCCCTGCCGTTGCACGGAAATGCTAGGTTGGAACCAAGAGCGCAAACCTAAATCGGCAAAGCGTTGGCGAATCCACCAAACGACATCGGTATTGGTAGTAACCCCGGGATGGACTACACGGTTGGAAAAAGCTTCGGCGATAACGCCATGAGCCATAGCCACAATACCTTCGTAAGCCGCCAATTCGTTATCGGTACGGGTTTCCAGCCAGGCAACGGCTAATCTTTCGGCACCCTGCAGACGAGAGCTATACTCCCCCAGACCTTCTTGCATTTGCTGGTAGAGAGCTGAGCTTAAACCATCGCCAAAGGCAAAGGTGTGGGAAAAGCCTATACCTATTTTGGAGGGGTTATACTCTTCCACCAATTGACGTAGGATGAGCCATTGGTCGACCCCTTCTTCCCATTTTACCTGATAAAGGTCGCCACCAATACCGGAGCGTGCGATGACATAACGCAGTAAAGTGCCATCGGGTTGCAGGCAGAAAACAAGTATCGAAAGGCGCCGTGCCGCCATGGTGGGCTCAGGAACCAGAGAGAGAAAGACAGGGTCTTCGTTATACTCTCGGCACGCCACCACCCACATATCGAAGCCTTCCCTTTGCATAAGTTGGGGTAGCAAGTTCTCCAAACGCTCCCGCAGCCACCGGTTGACAATGGTAGCTTGTTGCCGCAGGGGGAGGATTTTTTCCTCCCAGTGGGAACTCCCCTGAGCTACAGTATGTAAATCTTTACTGTATGCCATAATTAACTTCCTCCTTTAGTCGTGGTTCTGCCTTAATACCCCAATTCCTCCCCCACCAAAATGACGGTGATCCGGCCTTTTTGCCTTTGGGGACCTATAGAGACATAGCTGCAACAGATGCGGTCTTCGCTGTTACAGTTGCTGCAATAGCCATCGTGGACACAAGGGGTAAGTAAGTTCAGACGCATAGCATTGGCAGGAGCTGCCAGGCGCTCCAGGCGTAAAAAAGCTTCATCTTCGTCGAAGACTAGCTTGTTCACCCCAGCGACAATGATAACATTGTCGGGACCATATATCATGGCAGCTACCCGGTTACCTCCTCCGTCCACGGCATAAAGCCAACCATTTTCGCTGAGAGCGTTGACGCTGCATAGGTAGTAATCGGCGCTGAACGCCTCACGCTGCACCTGTTTTACCTCTTCGGGAGTTAACCCTGGGGTGTAGCGGTCGATAACCCGGTAGCTTCCCCCGCGTAGAAAAGTAAGAACGGCGCATTGGTCTAACGTTTGCGATCCGCCAAAGGAAACGGAAGCATCGGAAGGTATAAGCTCTTTAAGTAGGGGAACTACTAAATCTCGTGATTCGACAAAGTGAGCCTTCATACGGTTTCTTTCAAGAGCAATCATGGTGCGTTCGGCTCGTTTGTGGTAAATTGCACTCACCTGAGATAGCATTGCCATCCCTCCTTAATGTTTACATACTTCTATGTTACGGTTACGCCTGCATCCTGTAGGATTTTGACCAAGCGGGTACCATCTTCGGGAGATACCGGTTGTAAAGGTGGACGCGGCTTGCCGCCGTAAAGTCCTATAAGGTCCAAAGCCTTTTTCAACCCGGCAATGCCCATACCGGTGGTTACTGCGGCGTTGGGTTGCATTATTAGTTTTTGCAAAGCTCTGGCTTTAGGGAGATCCCCTTGCAAGGAAGCCTCATATAGCTCGACACAGGTATCGGGCATAATGTTGGCAATAGCCAAGGTACCCCCCACCCCACCGGCCAGGATGGTGGCCATCAGGAAAGAGCCGGAACCGGCGAAGACCGAAAAATCCGCTGGGGTATTATTGATGATATTGGTTATTTGCACAATATCGCCACTGGAATCTTTTACTCCTATAATATTGGGATGTTGTGCCAATTTATTGACTATGGCGGGCGCCAAGTTAAGCCCGGTGTTACGAGGCATGTTATAGAGCATAACCGGAATGGGGCTGGCATCGGCGATAGTATGGTAGTGCTTTTCCAAGACTGGATCGGTATAGCTACCCTTATAATACCAGGGGGTTACTACTAAGGCAGCGGCAGCACCTACCGCGGCAGCTTGGGCACCCAACTCCATGGTTTCGGCAGTAGATTCGCAGCCGGTTCCAGCAATAACTAATTTCTCTTTGACCAAGTGTTCACGCACGAAACGAATCATTTCCAGCTTCTCTTGATGACTAAGCAGAGCAAATTCGCCATTGGAACCTAAAACTACGACCCCAGCTAAGCGGCTTTGGTTATAGAATGCCAAGTTATTAGCCAAAGCTTCCCAGTGGATGTGGTTATCCTGGGTGAAAGGGGTGGCAATAGGGGCATAGATGCCTGAAAAGATATGAGCCGAAGACATTAGCTCCCCTCCTAATTTTGTGATATTGGTATATTCGACTTGGGCAGTCCTTTTTCCTGTTATTTAAAAATACCTCTGGAAAAAAGAAAAGTATGCTGATATAATGGATACATCAAATCTTTGGGAGGTTATACCATGTCAGTAGCCACAAAACTAGCCGAATTGGGTATCGAAATTCCCGTAGCCTCGCGCCCTTTAGCTGCCTATGTTCCTGCAGTTAAAGTTGGGCAGTTTGTGTACACTTCCGGACAGCTACCCATGGCAGGAGGAGAGCTGGCAGCCGTAGGTAAAGTCGGCGGCGATGTCACCGTGGAGCAAGGTTATGAAGCCGCACGCCTCTGCGCCATCAACTGCCTGGCTGCCGTCAACACCGTCAGCGATATGGAAAAAATTATCCAAGTTGTTAAAGTAACCGGTTTCGTCAACAGCGCTCCTGGCTTCACCGGTCAACCCCAGGTCATGAACGGGGCTTCCGAGCTTCTGGTGCAGGTTTTAGGCGAATGTGGCGCTCATGCTCGTTCTGCCGTCGGTATGGCTGAGTTACCACGCAACGCCGCTGTCGAAGTGGAAATGATCTTTTTAATGAGTGAATAGACGCGCATGAACTGCGTTCACCCAGAAAATGATAGATACGCGCGTCTATTCGCCACGGGAACCTGGGGTGCAGGAGCGAAGCTCCTGTAAGCGCAGGCGGGCTTTGCCTGCTGAAGCGCCGGGGGTTGGGGGTGGGTAGCCCCCATCTATCAAAAAATAATTAACCATTAATTATTTCACCTAGGTTGCAGGAAAACCGCTGCTAGATCGGGAAAATAGAGAAAAGGATGTGGCAACAGCATGCGACTTGTTACCCGCTCAGATTTCGATGGCTTAATTTCCGGCTTTTTGCTGCGAGAATTAGGGTT
>WREE01000092.1 GCA_009779515.1 Symbiobacteriaceae bacterium | reverse complement strand
TAAGTGCAGGGGTTTGGGGTATACTCCCATATAATTATTGTACATATAAGTAGGAGGGCTGCAATATGCGTCAGCATCGTCTGGTCTTAGTAGGTTTTGGCAATATTGCTCGGCATTTAGTGCAGGTTATAGCTTCGAAAGAGCCTTTTTTGGCTAAGCAACACCATCTGAAGCTGGAAGTTGCCGGGGTGGTGGATATTCAAGGAGCAGCGTTGGTACCCCCTCAGGAGAGTATCCCGCTCAGCCTACTCTCCGAAGTTGTGGCTGCTAAAAAGGATATTTCTGCTTTACCTTGGTTTCGTCCCGGTTGTAGTGCTGAAGAGGCCTTACGTGAAGTCCAAGCCGATATTATGGTGGAGCTCACCCCTACCAACCCTAAAGATGGCTCACCGGCTTTGCAATATATGCTCCAGGCTTTCCAAGCCGGTATGCATGTAGTTACAGCCAACAAAGGACCACTGGTGGTAGCCTACCGGCAGCTTACTACGGCTGCTGCCACGGCGGGAAAAATGCTTAAGTTTGGTTGTGCCACTGCCGCGGCGCTTCCTACCACTAACGTAGGGTATTACGATTTGGCAGGGTGCGAAATTTTAGAAGTTTCCGGTATCTTAAATGGCACTTCGAATTACATTCTCACCCGTATGCACCAAGATGCTTTACCTTATACTGAAGCTTTAGCTCAGGCACAAGCCATGGGTATAGCTGAAAAAGACCCGACTCTGGATGTCGACGGTATCGACACAGCTATCAAGCTGGTTATTCTAGCCAATGCTCTTTGGGACGCCAATCTCACCTTGGAGCATGTCCAAGTTAAGGGGATACGCCAGCTGACACCCCAGGAAATTGAAGCTGCTTTAATGCAAGAGATGGTTTATAAGCTGGTAGGAAAAGCTTCCTGGAGGGAAAACCTCGCTGGGGAGCGCCAGGTAACCGTGGAAGTTGCTCCTGCTTTACTGGACAGCAGTAACCCTCTATATAAAGTGGATGGAACTGCCAAAGCTGTAGCCTTTGCTACTGATCTTATGGGAACCCTACTGGTTACGGGTGGCAATTCCAGCCCGGTAGGCGCTGCTGCTGCTATTTTAAGAGATCTGGTCAACCTGTCCAGGGAAGGAGGCTAGCCGGTGAAGAGATACCTGCTGGTCGATGTGGGTAGCACCACCACTAAAGCTATCTACGCGACTATCTCTGAGGAAGGAGCTAAGTTTCTGGCTTTGGCAGATGCTCCTACCACGGTGGAAGCCCCTGCAGAGGATGTGCAAATTGGTTTGGAGCATGCTCTCTCGCGTATTCAAGTCCAGTTAGATGCTCTTAATCAGCAACCAAGCTCCGGAGACCAACCAGCCCTTGTCCTGCCTCATAATATCAACGCAGTAGATGGCTTTTTACTCACCAGTTCTGCTGGTGGTGGCTTGCAAATGCTGGTTATCGGTTTAGTGCGAGGGATGACCGGAGAGTCTGCCGAAAGAGCTGCTTTGGGCGCCGGGGGAGTTATCTTGGATGTCCTAGCCCAAGACGACCAGCGTCTACCCTTCGAGCGAGTGCGGCGTATTCGGGAGCTGCATCCGGATATGATTTTACTGGCAGGGGGAGTGGAAGGAGGAGCCGTGCTGGATGTGGCTTCGCTAGCGGAGCTGCTCTTTCACGCCAATCCGGAAAGCCGCTTTTCCAAGCTGCACAAACTCCCCTTAATCTACGCTGGTAATTCAGACCTCCACCCTTATTTGGAGCAGCATGCCATGGGTTTTGATCTTCAACTCGTGCCTAACTTACGTCCCACCTTAGACCGAGAAGAGTTAGGGCCGACCCGCCGGGTTATTCAGGAGCAGTTTATGGAGCATGTGATGGCACATGCTCCCGGTTATGGCGCTTTAAGAGAACGGGCTTCGGCCGCTATTTTACCCACCCCCCAGGCGGTAACTCGCTCTGTCCACCTACTATCGGAGTATCGACACGCCAATATCTTGGCGGTGGATATTGGTGGAGCGACCACCGATATTTTTAGTATTGTTAATCAAGATATGCAGCGCTCGGTTAGTGCCAATCTGGGAATGAGTTACAGTGCTACTAATGTTCTTAAGGAAGCTGGGGTTGCTCAACTCCTGCGCTGGCTTCCACCCCGTATTAGCGAGCGGGAGCTGCGTGACTGGCTCCATAACAAAATGCTGCGCCCCACCACTTTACCCCACAGTGAAGATGCTTTACTGGTGGAGCAGGTTCTGGCCAGGGAAGCTCTGCGTTTGGGGTTAGCGCAGCATTTTCGTCTAACCTTACAGCTTAAGGGAAATAAACCGGAAGGTGACTGGCGTTACAGTAGTGACGATTTTTTCGGTGACCGTCAGCGTTTTTCTCACCGGGATATAGATATTATCATCGGCAGCGGTGGCGTGATCTCCCATGCTCCACAAGCCACCCAAGCTGCCGAAATACTCATCGATGCCTTTTTACCGGTTGGTTGGACGGAATTGTTATTGGACAGACACTTCTCCCTACCCCATATTGGTACCCTAGCCCAGGTAGATCCCGAAGGAGCTTTAGCGCTATTATTGCAAGAGAGTCTGACTCCCCTGGGAGGGTTGTTAGTCCCTAAGGGTGGATTGTTTACCGGCAGTCAAAAGGTAACTATTGAACCTGATGAAGGAGAAGCTCATACCTATGTGGCTCACCCTAAAACTCTCACTTGTATTCCCTTAGACCCTAAGCGCAAGTATAGAGTAACTATCCCTGCCGCTTGGAATATGGATTTCGGAGCTGGTTTATGGCGCGGTTTTGTCAAGGAGGGAGTGCAAGGCAGTGCCGGCTTGTATATCGACTTACGAGGTCGTCCTTTACCTTGGGGTAAGGACCAGCAACAGAACCGGATTAATAGCAGCTCCTGGCGAGTGCATTTAGCTCCGGCAGCGGGGAAGGGAGGAAACTAGAGTGCGGCTAAAACGAGTTATCCCTTTTCCAGGACAGGTTTTGGTCCGGGTGGGGCAGGAAGTAGACCCTCATACTTTAATCGCCGAAACCACTTTACAGCCGGAAGAACCTATCATGATTGCCGTAACCGAGGCTTACGGTATCCCTCCTACCAGTCTGGGAGATTTGCTGCAAATTAAAGAAGGAGATATGGTGGAAGTAGGGCAGCCTTTGGCAGCTCTCCTGGCGGATGGTAATGTTTATGAGATGCGTTCTCCTGGTAAGGGGAGGATAGAGCAAGTTTCCTATCTTTTAGGTACTATCTCTTTACGTTTAGAAGGAGACCCTAACGATAATGTTCGGGTAGTGGATGCAGCAGAACAGCTGGGCGAACCGGCAATTTTAGCTTCGCAGTTTATCCAGGTGCGTACCGGAGATTTTGTCCGCCTAGGACAAATAATTGCCACCGAACCAGAGCGGGAAGCGGTAGCCTTTGCTCCCATGCAAGGGGTAGTTACCTCAGTCAATGGGCATTTGGTTACTATTGAACGTCCCTTTGTGCGCACACAAGTCAAAGCCTTTTTAACTGGTAGGGTAGTGGAAGTTACTCCAGAATGGGGTGCCGAAATTGAAAGTGAGATGGAACCTCTAAGCGGACTTTACGGCTTAGGGGGAGAGAGCAGTGGTGAACTACGTCTTTTGGTCTCCGCTCCCCAGGAGGTGGCTGCGGCTACCGCAGTATCTGCCCAAGATAGCGGTAAGGTTTTAGTAGCAGGAGCATTAGCCTCAGCTGATTTTTTACGTGCTTGCAAGAAGCATAACATCGCAGGGGTTATCGCCGGTGGAGTTCACAGCATGGATTTGGTGCAGCTCACCGGCGCCGAAATCGCTCCCGGCATGGAAACTGAACTGACCCTGGGACTCACCTTGCTTCTTACTGAGGGTATGGGCGAAATACCTATGGAGCAGAGCTTCTTTGCTGCTTTACAGAGTGTAGCTGGTAAAGTAGTATCTATGAATGGGCATACCCAAATTCGTGCCGGAGTCGTCCGACCTGTAGTCTACCTACCTGCCGGAGCTCATATGCCTCCCACCAGTACCGCCAGCGATAACACTCCCATCGAGCTTGGTAACAGGGTGCGTATCATCCGAGAACCATGGTTTGGCGTTACCGGCATCGTGGGAGCGTTCACCGGACCCACGGTCCTACCTTCGGGGATAACCACCCTTACCTACCAGGTAGCAACCGACAGTGGCGAAATTTTGGAAGTTGCTCGTAATAATGTGGAGAGGCAGGGTTTGGTTTAATTTTAATATATAGGAATTTTCAAGTCATATAAACCTTGTGGCATGAGTTGCTGCCACTAATTGAGGTAGAGGACTGTGAAGTCCCCCTAGAAGAAAGGAAGTTTTTCTATAGCACCAACGCTTCTTTCCTATTTTGCACTTTTTAAACGCTATTTAGCCAAAGACTGGCTGCGACTTACTACTTTATTATTACTCACCCTGGCAAGTTTAGTTTTACGTCTCGTTACCCCCTTATGGATGCGGCGCTACTTGGATGCTGTTGCTGCCGGAGCAGCTCTGCCGCTTATGTACCAAGCCACTATCGTTTATACTGTTTTGTCCCTTCTCCGACAGGGAGCCGTAGTAATTTATGAAGCTCTCAGCGAAATGGTGGGGTTAGCCGCCACCGATGCTCTACGCGTAGACACGGTGGCTCACTGCCTGGCACTGGATCTTAGCTATCATAAAGAGCGCACACCTGGAGAGATGATTAGTCGTCTCGACTCGGACTTAAACAGTATTTCGGCTTTTTTTGGTCAATTTTGGACGGGGATTATTGTCGCTATACTCACCTTATTGGGAGCTATTGGGATGATTCTCTGGTTAGAGCCTTACCTAGGTGCAATTTTATCGGTCAGTACCGCTCTTTTTATTGTTATAAGTATAAAGCTCAAAGATCTCGCTGCTCCCTATACCACAGCCCATATCGCTGCCCTAGCCAACCACTTCAGCAACCTGGAAGAACACCTGGCTGCCGCCGAGGATATTAAGGGTAACGGCGTATTAGCTTACACCTTCTCCCGTTTTTGGACTACTTTGCAAGCCTGGAAGGTTGCCCATCGCAATTCATATATTGCTAATAGTGTCACCTGGACGATCTTGCAATTTGCCTTCTCGGTGAACACCTTGCTAACCTTTGCTTACTGTTGGTATATTTGGCAGCAAGGAGCGATGCAAGTTAGTACCGCTTTTATGCTGGTTCTCTACAGCGAACAGTTGCGTCGCCCTTTAAGCGAAATTAGAGTCAGGTTACAGAGTATGCAACGTGCCGAGGGTGCTCTGCGTCGCTTAGGGGAGACGTTGGCGGTGCAACCTAAAATAGGGGATACCGGAGATACTCCTGTGCCTGTGTCGGCACCTTGTCTTACCTTTGCTGATGTCTCTTTTGCCTACGAAAAAGAAAATTGGGTGCTACGTAAGCTATCTTTTACCTTGTCTCCGGGGTCATCTTTGGGTCTCCTGGGACACACTGGTAGTGGCAAATCTTCTCTGGCACGCCTGATCTTGCGCTTCTACGAACCGCAACAAGGAGAAATCCTTTTGGATAATACCACCCTGGCTATGTATCCCTTAGCTCTGTTGCGACGCAGTGTAGCTTTTGTTACTCAGGAAGTACAGCTTTTTAACGCTTCGGTCCGAGATAATCTCACCTTTTTTGATTCTTCATACAACGATACCCTAATTCTCCAAGCTTTAACCAAGTTGGGTTTACAAACCTGGTTGGAGGAACTGCCTAGGGGTCTTGACACTCTGCTGGGGGAGGAAGTCGGTCTCTCCGCCGGGGAGAGTCAGCTTCTGGCTATAGCGCGAGCTTTTTTACGTCAACCTACAGTAGTTATTTTAGATGAAGCCTCTGCTCGCCTGGATCCAGTAACTGAGAAACGCGTAACTTCGGCAGTCCAGGAACTGCTAGCGGGACGCACTGCCATTGTCATTGCTCATCGGTTGGACACCTTAGAGCAGATGGATAACCTAATGGTCCTCGAACAAGGCAGCATACTGGAGTTTGGCACTTATCAGGAGCTAAATAACAACCCTAACTCCCAATTCAACAGGTTACGGCAACAAATGGAGGGGGTAGAGTATGTATAGACAAGAAAGTTCAGAGCGTAAACCCCTATCCGCACCTGCCGCTATCGGGAGATTAATTGCCTTTCGTCCCTGGATGTATGTGCTAAATATGCTGGTGTGGGTCATCTTTCATAATGTCGCCGTGGTGTCGGAAATCGCCGGTCGCTTTTTTTATGAACTGTTGGAGGGAGAGGCGAATCCCTGGTCGATTCAAGCTATTTTGCTGCTTTCAGCAGGAGGTTATTTGCTACGTGCCATCTTTATCATGGGGGGTAGTTGGGTAGATGCTGAGCATCGTTTTAATATGCGCTCTTTACTACAACGCAACGTGATGAGGCTGATCTTCCAAAAGCCTGGTGCCGAGCTGCTAGCGGTCTCTAACGGCGAAGCAGTAGCAACCATCAGAGACGAAAACGAAACTATGGCAGATATTATCAGTTGGAGTGTCGATTGCGCCGGCAATGTCATATCTTTACTGTTGGCTTTGTATATACTACTGCGCATTGATGCCCCTCTAACTCTGGCGGTCTACGCCTCGCTTTTAGTAGTGTTAGCCCTATCGACACGTTTAGAACATCTGTTTGAAGAAATACGTCTCCAGGCGCAAGTTGCCAGCGCCAAAATAGGGGAGAGCATCGGCGATGTCTTTGCAGCTATTCAAGGGATCCAAGTTGCTGGTGCGGAAACTCCGGTGTTAGAGCACCTCACCCAGCTTTATGCTACCAGGCGGAGCTACAACCTCAAAGCACGCATCTATGAGATTCTTTTTAACGGAGTGTTTTACCTAAACTTCATTCTGCTCACCGGTATTATTCTCTGGTATGCTGCCCCGAAAATGCTGCAAGGAACTATTACCGTTGGCGCCTTGAGTCTTTTTATCAACTATTTGGAATTACTTACTGGTGCTACCCTTTTCCTGGGTGCCATTATTTTTATGTATGCCAAAAGCACCGTAGCTTTAGAGCGTAGTCGCACCTTAGTTCAAGGTCATAGTCTGGAACCGTTAGTGGCTCATCTACCGGAGCCAGCACCACAGCCAGGGACTCAGCGGGAACTACTGGCCAACTGGCTGCCGGAAGTAGTAGCACCCCAGCGAGAGCCTCTCGAGCTTTTGGAGGTGCGGGATTTAAGCTACAGCTACGCCAATGGGGGTAATGGGATAGCTAACATTAGCTTCGATATACCTCGCGGTAGCTTTACCGTCATTACCGGGCAAATTGCTTCCGGTAAAAGTACGTTACTCAAAGTTTTGTTGGGACTCTTGCAACTACAGGTAGGAACTATTTCCTGGAACGGTAAGATTATTACCGAGCCTCATCTCTTCTTTGTCCCTCCCCAAAGCGCATACCTACCGCAAATACCTGTACTTATTTCCGCTTCCTTAGCCGAAAACATTGCTTTGGGTGAAGAGTATACCGAAGAAGAGATTCTGGCAGCGCTACAAGTGGCAGCTTTTGGTCCAGATTTGGCGAATATGGAGCAAGGTCTAAATACTCCCATAGGTAGTCGCGGTGTAAACCTGTCAGGAGGTCAACGCCAGAGAGTAGCTACGGCCAGAGCTATCATACGCCAGGGGGAGCTTTTAGTTTGCGATGATCTCTCTTCCGCTCTTGATATTCAAACCGAGGAAGCTCTCTGGCAAAACCTCAGCCAAAGGGAAGGGACCTACCTGATAGTCTCCCATCGCCACTGGGCAATGCGCCGCGCCGACCAAATAATTGTCCTGGAAGAAGGGCGCATGGTAGCTAAAGGTACTTGGCAGGAACTGCTTAAGAGCAGCCCCGCCTTCGCTGCTCTATGGGACCAAAGGGAAGGCAGCTAGCTATCGCCTTCAGAGTGCGCTCTATAAAACCGCTCCCTGTAGATAAGTCCAC
>WREE01000091.1 GCA_009779515.1 Symbiobacteriaceae bacterium | reverse complement strand
ATTTAGAGGACTACCCTACTTTGAGCGTGGTCAATCTAAATGGAGAAAAAGAGTTTTTGAGCCCCCAAAAAAGATGACTACTACGAAGGGAATCGCAGTAGCCACCTATTCTAAGAATTATTCAGTAGGATTAGTAATGTGCACTTAGTGCATATGGTCCATTGGAACCAGCTGGTACAACAGTGAAGAAGGTCACTTCACTTGTCGTTCCGGGTGAAATAGAATCTGTTTTGATAAAACCCGTTTTTTCCAACCGAAACCCCCGGAAGACTTCCCTTACTGGGGAAGCCTTCTGGGGGTTTATGCGTCTTTTTTTCACTTTTAGGTATAAAAATACAAAAAAATAAATGGAAGAGTAAGGAATCTCCCTCCCGAGTGGCGAAGTAGCTGTAACAGTTTGTTATCGTTGTCTAAAAAAAGAAAGGATGAACCTAATGTCCAAACGGAAAATTATCATCATTGGCGCCGCCGGCAGAGATTTCCACAACTTCAACGTGGTTTACCGCGATAACCCTGCTTTTCAGGTGGTCGCCTTCACCGCCGCTCAAATCCCTGACATTGCCGACCGCAAATATCCCGCGAGCTTAGCCGGCAGCCTGTATCCCGAGGGGATACCAATATACGAGCAAAAAGACCTTGCCCGGCTGATTAAAGAGCTGGCTGCCGAGGAGTGTGTCTTCTCTTACAGCGATGTTACTTACGCCGCCGTTATGGAAGTAGGGGCTTTAGTAAATGCTGCCGGAGCCGATTTTACCCTTTTGGGTCCGAAAAACACGATGATCAAAAGCACCAAGCCGCTTATCGCTGTGGGAGCTATCCGCACCGGGTGCGGCAAAAGCCAAACCTCCCGCCGCGTTGCCGAAATCCTTATCGCTAAGGGGCTAAAGGTTATCGCCATTCGCCACCCTATGCCTTACGGAGATTTAGCCATCCAAAAGGTGCAGCGTTTTGCTACCATAGAAGACCTTGCTTTGCATAAATGCACCATCGAGGAGATGGAAGAGTATGAACCCCATATAGCCCGGGGCAATGTTATCTATTCCGGCGTAGACTATGAAGCCATTCTGCGAGCAGCGGAAAACGATCCCGACGGCTGCGATGTCATCATTTGGGACGGTGGCAATAACGACTTCCCCTTCTATCAGCCCGACCTCATGATTACCGTAGTCGATCCCCACCGCGCCGGACACGAACTCTCCTACTACCCCGGTGAAGTTACCCTGCGCCTGGCAGATGTGGTGGTTATTAACAAAATTGACAGCGCCAACTACGAAGATATCCAAACCGTTAGAGCCAATATCGAAAAGGTGAACCCCACCGCCACGGTAGTGGATGCGGCCTCCCCTATAACCGTCGCCCATCCGGAGTTGATTAAGGGCAAACGGGTACTGGTGGTGGAAGACGGTCCCACCCTCACCCACGGGGAGATGAAGATCGGCGCCGGTATTGTCGCCGCCCGCCGCTTCGGTGCCGCCGAAATCATCGACCCTCGTCCCTATGCGGTAGGAAAGCTGGCTAACACTTACCAGATCTACCCGGGAATCGGCAAACTCCTTCCGGCTATGGGTTACGGTGATGAGCAAATTAAAGACCTTTCGGCAACTATTGAAGCCACCCCTTGTGATGCTGTGGTTATCGCCACCCCTATCGACTTAGCCCGAGTAGTTAAAATTAACAAGGCCAACACCCGGGTAGAGTATAATTTGCAAGAGATTGGTCATCCCACCATGGACGATGTCCTGGCAGATTTCTTGAAGAAGATTGGGCATTAAAGCTTAGATTATATGGAAAGGCACTAAGAAATGCTACATCAACATTTTCCCTACGGTAAAGGAAGCGTCTCCCTGGATATCCCTACAGACAGGTATCTGGGCACTCTAACCTCCCAAGTGGATAGTTATCAACCGGAGTTGCCTCCTGGGGAGTTGGTGCGGCAGGCCTTGGCTAACCCTATAGCTTCACCCCCTTTACGGGAGCTGGCTAAGGGGAAAGCCAAGGTAGTTATCTTAGCCAGCGACCATACTCGCCCGGTTCCCAGCCAGCTACTTATCCCCCCTATGCTGGCGGAGATTCGGGCGGGGAATCCTGAGGCGCAAATTACCTTGCTGATAGCTACCGGCTGCCACCGGGGAACCACCCCTGAGGAGCTTAGCGCCAAGTTCGGCAGCGACCTGGTACACCGGGAGCATATAGTTATCCACGATTGCGATAACTCACCTCTAACCGACTTGGGGCAGCTCCCTTCAGGAGCACCCCTCAGGCTAAACTCCCTGGCGGTGGAAGCCGACCTCCTGCTGGCTGAAGGGTTTATCGAACCTCACTTCTTCGCCGGTTTTTCCGGTGGCAGGAAGAGCCTCATGCCCGGGGTAGCTGCCAGAGAAACAGTGCTCTATAACCATAACGCCGAGTTTATCGCCCACCCCCTTGCCCGCACCGGTATCTTAGAAGGTAACCATATCCATACCGATGCTCTCTATGCTGCTCGCCAGGCTAAGCTGGCCTTTATCTGCAATGTGGTCATCAACAGCCGTAAAGAGATTATCCATGCCGTAGCCGGAGATATGGCAGCAGCTCATGCCGAAGGGTGTGCTTTTTTAAGTGCCCTTTGTCAGGTGCAGGCTATACCGGCAGATATCGTTGTGGTCTCCAACGGCGGCTACCCTTTGGATCAGAATATGTATCAAGCGGTAAAAGGGATGACCGCTGCCGAAGCCACCGTTAAGCCCGGAGGGGTAGTTATTATGGTGGCGCAATCGGAAGATGGGGTAGGGGGAGACGAGTTCTACCAAACCTTTAGCCGCGAGCCGGAGGCAGCGAAAATAGCAGCAACTATCCTGGCTACCCCCAAAGAGCAAACTCGGGAGGATCAATGGCAATCGCAAATTTTTGCCCGCGTGCTCCAAAAATGTAGCGTCATCTACTGCTCCGACCTGCCGGATAATATCGTGGAGGCCATGCACATGACCCCCGCTCCCTCTCTCGAGGCAGCACTACAGCTGGCTGAAGAGAGGCTCAACAACCCCCACGCCACCATCGTAACCATTCCCGATGGCATAGGGGTCATAGTTAAGTAAGGAGGCTATTCCTATCAAACTGCTAATCCGCAATGCTCTTCTCTGGGATGCTACCGCCTTGGGGGTTGCCCCCAAGCCCAACACCTCCATCCTATGCGAAAACGGAGGGATCACCCTGGTGGCGCCGGACAGTGAAGTAGATCCCACCGGTGTCGACCAGCTGATAGATGCCGCCGGTCGCTTCGTGATGCCGGGCATGATCGACTGCCATGTCCATATCACCTCCCCCGGCGACCCGGATAGCTCCACCGATGCCCAAGAGGACGATGCCTTTTTAGCCCTGAGAGCAGCCCAAATGGCCCAACTCAACTTGGAAGCCGGCTTCACCACGGTACGCAACATGGGTTCCCGTAACTTTATCGACGTAGCACTGCAGAAGGCTCAGAAAGCTGGCATTGTGGGTGGCTGCCGGATTATTACTTCGGGACCTTGCCTTACCATGACCGGCGGTCATGGCTGGATGGGCGGACGGGAAGTGGACGGCTGTGACGAAGCCCGCAAAGCCGCTCGGGAGAACCTAAAAAAAGGGGTAGAGTTAATTAAGATTATGGCTACCGGCGGGGTCATGACACCTGGGGTAGAACCAGGCTCTGCCCAACTTACCGAAGAAGAGATGCGGGCAGCAGTAGAAGAAGCTCACAAAGCCGGACGCAAGACTGCCAGCCACGCCCAAGGAACCGAAGGGATTAAAAACGTAGTGCGCGCTGGTATCGATAGCATTGAACACGGCATCTTCCTGGATGACGAAGTTATCACTATGATGAAAGAGCGGGGCACCGCTCTTGTCCCCACTCTGGTAGCCCCCCTCCACATTGTGGAAGGTGGCTTAGCGGCTGGGATTCCCGCTTACGCCGTGGAAAAAGCCACCCGTGTCCAGCAAGACCATATACAGTCCTTCCGCCAAGCACTGGCATCAGGGGTTATTATAGCCATGGGCACCGACGCCGGTACCCCTTTAAACCGTCATGGTGAAAACGCCCAGGAACTACAAATGTACGTAGATAATGGCATGACCCCAGAGCAAGCTCTGCTCGCCACTACCAAGGTGGCAGCTCAGGTCTCCGACCGTGCCCATCTCCTGGGTAGCGTGGAGCCTGGTAAGCTGGCAGACCTGCTTATTATCGAAGGTAACCCTTTGGAAGATATCTCCCTTTTAGTAGCTAAAACACCTATTAAGACAGTTATCCTGGAAGGCAAAGTAGTGTTTACCCGGTAGGAAGGTAGCACAACAGTTGCAGACTCCTGGCGGCGACCTCTCTTCTCCCCTGCATCTCAACTACAGCTCTTTGGAGGGATTATCATGCCAGAATCGTTACTACTCCCCCATATCAACGACCAGCTGCAGCAACTCTTCCACCAGGGTGGGGCTTTTCTGACCAGTTACCATAACGAAAAGCTCAACACCATGACCATCGGCTGGGGGAGCTTAGGCTACATCTGGAGTCTACCCATTTTTACCGCAGCTGTTCGCAGCTCCCGCTATAGCTATCAGCTCTTAGAAGCATCTCTGGAGTTTACGATAACCATTCCCCAAAACGACAGCTTCCGTGAAGCCTTGCATCTGTGCGGCACTAAGTCTGGAAGAGACTTGGACAAAATTAAAGCTGCCAACTTAACCACCCAACCCTCACAAAAAATAGCCACACCAATCATCGCTGGTGCAGCCTGGCAATACGAATGCCGCGTAGTTTACCGCCAAGCCATGGAAGCCTCCCTTATATTGCTGCCAGCCCTCAAAGAAAGGCTCTATAATCCCCAGCAGGATTCCTTGCACACTATCTATTACGGCGAAATTCTGGCTGCTTATGAGACAAAATAGAATCTCGCCTTAAGAGTGCGCTCTTCGGCGAATTAAGTTATGTTCTTGCAATTAAGTTTGCTTTTTGACGGGCATGTGATGCCCAAAAGCGGTTACTTTTATCCCTTTAAGATATGTTAGGTAGGAAACAAAAAACATGAAACCGGTTTTTCTACAGTCTGCCTCCCCCGGCTAAAGCCGGGGGATTCCATTATTAAACCCCTTGTTCATCTCAGATTTTTTGATATAATCTCCAACAACTGTCCTGTAAGACGTTTCAAGTCCGTACAGGACACTACCGACGGATAAATATCTTTCAAAGCGCCGTAGCAGGTATATTTGCCGGCATTACCATCGTCCAATGCGACCGCAATAATATCCGTGCCTCGTCTTATTATTTTAACAGCGGCATTTGCCGTATCTTTTGAAGACACGGGAGGATAATATTCATCGTAGGCGTGAGCTGGTGCACCATCTGCAAGGACGATGATGAGCTTTTGAGAACAGGTTGTGTATGTAATTAAGAATTTCTCCGCCCAAAACAAGGCGAGGCCATCTCGGTTATCACCACCGGTTGAAAGCGTCATTAAGTTGTATTTATCTTCGTTTTTAGCATTGAAACCGACCATGATATTTATATTGACAACGGGCTTGTGACCGCCCGCCCTGTGTTCCACAATGGCATGGGTTATGCCTTGCTTTTTTAAGACCTCGTGAAGAATAACACTTGAAACCATCGCACTGTCTTTGCGGGAGCCGCCCATCGAACCGGATCCGTCAATCAGAAGCAGCACGGCTATGTCAGGGACACCGAGTTCCTCGGCGTTACGATACCAATAACGCTTTTTGGCATCGGCAAGGCGGGTAGACGTGATGCCGCTTCCGAATAATCTCTTTTCCTCGCGGACAGGAATCCGAGCTTTCAACAACAGTGTGAAACGGCTATTGTAAGAGTTAATGTTTATCTGATATTTGCTATATATATTTTGATAAGCCTGACGAAAATATAAGTTCGGTTGAGGCGTGGTTTCAATAATCTCAATGTCCTTATGGACTCTTGAACAATCGAACTGCGTTCCTTTCCAATTAATAACAATCGGTTTGGCCTGCACGATTGTAAACGCAGCTTCTTTTTCGCTTTTATAGTCGTCTATAATAACAATGATTTGTTCTCCAAAGTCTCGTTTCGGCAAATCATTCCCATCTGAACCCTTGAACAATCTACGAGACACCGCTACCGTTTTTCCTTCGCTCTGGTTAGTGCTGATGGTTTGATCATCGGTTGCATGGGTTTTCAGCCCCGGCAGCATCCGCTCAAACAATTTGTCGTCTATATCATCCTCGCATTCAGGGATGAGAGGTTCTATGATGTCAAATATCTGCTGCGTATATTTATACCGCTTTTTCGGCTCGCCACATACACTGCCGTCCAAGAAAAATTGCTTTGTCCGCTCTACATATTCCACAATAGATTCGGGCGGCTCTTGCTGAACGACCATTGGATATAAAAGAAATGTCACCATATAACTCAGGTATTCAATGAAAGGAAGCGGCTCTTGCGCTTCCTCTGTTTCACTTCCCAGCACCCGGTTGACGGTACCTTCTACTGGAGTGTTGGCAAAAAGAAGCGCAACCCGCAAAAATTGCAGATAGAGTTCAAGATTATCGTAAACGCTACATCCAACAGCTTCGATAAAAGCGTCCTCGATTATATTGTTTATCAAAGCCAGAGTTTTTGTTCTGACTTTAGTTGAAGCTCTTACGTCAGCTTTAATGACGTTGGGAAAGTCCGAGTATAATATATGTAAGCACTCATGGATATTTTGTCCCCGCGTGATCATGCGAAGTGCATACCACGGATCAGAGGATATTTTTTCTCCGAGCTGCATATAGTCCTCGGTGCGAATCAGTGCTTTTTGGTCGGCGAACACCTCGCCGATAGCAGGATCCACTATGATATTGCGCCCATCGGTAAACGCTTGGTTCTCGTTGATGAAGAACAACCGCACCTGCTCATTCTCTGTCAAGACCTGCGCGAACGTTTCCTCTATACTGCGGTTAAAGTCGCATTGGAAGAGCTTGAGGGTTTTCTTATCATCCCTTTTCATCATACGCTCCCGCTTTCCCCGCACTTCGTTAGCTCGTCTATACGCATCTTACTTTTTCTCCTTTTCCAGCATTTGCTTTTCGACACTTTTCTTAATGTCCTCTGTTGCATCGTCCCAGCTATTCATTTCGGGGATAACTCCAGCCGCAAACACTCGGAACAGTCTTTTTACTTCCTCAAGACCATTTGTACAGCACAAGGATGCCACGAATAGCATTTTCCAACACACGGTCACACTTAGCAATAGGAATGATAGTTTTTTCGGCGGCGGCAATGTATCCTTCGTATTTAGCCAGTCGCGCCCAATTTTCGAGGTTGCGCGGTGAAATCACGATGTCAAGTTCTTCGCTCTCAATTTTCTTTTTCAATTTATTATACACGCCCAACATCTTGTCTGTCTTGTCCTTGCATTCGGGTACGCGAGCAGTTAACATATTTACAATGGCTTTATCAGCAAGAGCGGCAAGCTCAATCACAATACTAAAACGGTTATATAATGCTTGGTTGAGTTCTTTCGTGCCGAAATAGCCTAAGTTCATGGTCGCGAAGAACCGGAAATTGGGATGCCGCCTGACTACCTCGCCATTGTCCAAACGCACAAAGCCATTGTCATCCAACAGGGAGTTCAGGAACGCCAAATACTGAGGTTTAGCGAAGTTGATTTCCTCGAATACGACCGCGCCGCCATACCGTATTGCTTTGGTGACATAGCTTTCCTTGAAAATGATTTTATCTTCTTCCGGAATGAATTTACCCAGCACGAATTCATCGATGTTTTCGGTGCAGTTGATTACATCCATAACCGGAATCCTGATTTCTTGGCACACCAGCTTGCAGGACATGGTTTTTCCTGTTCCAGCAGGGCCGTGGAACAATACGGCGCGAGCGTCACCGTTGGTGACTGCGCTGCATATCCCTTTTACCACTTTAGGAGTTTGAAACTCTGCCGGTAATGCGGGGATCAGGTTTCTATATTCAACTCCAAAAGCATCATCGGGGAAGGGCGTGATTTCAAT
>WREE01000090.1 GCA_009779515.1 Symbiobacteriaceae bacterium | reverse complement strand
CAAGGTCTCGGCAGCGAGATGGGGGGCAAATTCGTAAAGCTCTCCAGCTGTGTACAGCCGCTCCACGGCATCGCGAATGCGGATACTGACATTGCCCCGCAAACCGGTTTCATCGATAAAGGCCAGAGCTGCTTCCATATTCCTACCATCGTCGCCGATGGTGGTCGTGCCGTTAAGCATGGCTTCGGTAATGGCCAGTCGGCTGCCTGCAGCCCCTGCCTCTAGGTCAGCCACAGCGCTAAAAGGGCCGATACCTTCCATCATCCAATTGCTGACATCCTGAGCAACTCCCCGATAGACAGCATGACTGCTGTGCATATGGGCATCGATAAAGCCAGGTAGCACCAGCATCCGGGGGTTATCTAAGGTTATTTCACCTTCGTAAGCAGCAGTAATAATATCGCGGGGAGCGATAGCTATAATTTTACCCCTGTCACATGCCAGAGAATAAGCCTGCTTGTATCCCAAGCCTTCTCCCTGCATGGTATAAAGATGCTCGGCATGGATGACTAAATCAATTTTCATTTATATTAAGCGCTCCTCTTACGGTTATTTCTCGGAAAAATTAGCTTTAACAGTCCACTATCTTCCACGAATCATATAAAAATACCTTTTCCGGCAAGAGCTATCATCATCGACGATCTCCCCTAGCACATAGCCACCTGGTTAGCCAGCCAACCAAAAGTTGGCTCAAACTGTAGATAAACTATCAATAATGACAGGAAAAAGCTTTTGACTTGCTGAAGATATAGAGAACAGTAGGTTTAACTATGACAAAAAGAGGTTGTTTATATGATTGTCACCCGAAGCGGATTTACTCTGACGGTAGATATCCATGGCATGAAGGAAGGAGATGCTAAAAAAGAGCTGGAGCGCCTGCTTTCCTCTGCCGCTAAAGATATCACCGAAATTGTAGTTATCCACGGTTATTCCGGTGGACAGGTATTAAAGAACATGGTGCGCCAAAAGTTGTCTCACCCTCGGATTAAGCAAAAGGTTCTCTCTTTAAACCATGGGGAGACTTCCCTGTTGCTTCACTAGATGAAGGCTGCTCTCACAAACTCCTCAAGAAACTACTCTGGGTTCACCAATCTCCTTTGTTAAGGTAGCCTTTAAAAACCTATAGGCAAAGCAATGAGCTATCTTCATATACATGCATGTACAAAATAAAACCCCAGTGCCCCGATGGCACTGGGGTCATTATTCCTGACTGTTTTATGAGCTTACGGCTCAAACCCAACTCAGCGATTGTTGCTAGCTGCTTCCATGGTCATGCCCGCAAAAGCATATTGCACCCACTCATCTTCGCCGTGTCCTACTGTTCGTATTTGGATTTTACCGTCTTGATGCAAGTTGGCACAGTCAAGCTGCATGAGAACCGTGAAAGCAGGTGTGCCATCGTAAAGCTCGGTTGGAGGCCTCTCGGGAAAGTCGATGTAACATTCGATGATGTAGCCTCCGGTGTGAACGACACTACCACTTCTCACTTTACCATATACCGCATACTCGGTGTCCAAGAGCCCGAGAGCTACATCAAACCAGTAGTCGTAGCCGGGATCCAGGGTGACAATATCCACAAAGCGATTGGCGGATGCTGTCCAAATACCCTTAAGTATATAGGAGACGGCATCTATACCGTCGCTGCGCCAAATTATCGGAAAGAGATCCGTAGCCAGATCTGCACCCTGCAGTCTATCGGAGGGGTGTTGGAAGAGTCTCCCATCTTCATCAGGATAGAGATAACTTCCCGGGTTGTCTCCTGCAGATTCCCGGTTGCCATAGAAGGTAAAACGTCGGTCGTAAGTGTTATGCCCGGTTTCAATTATCTCCCCTTCTACGGTTATATCTATTTCATCCAGGTCATAGCACTCCAATAGAGTATTGACCAGACAACCAAAATACAGATATTCGCCGGTGGTTCCCGTGTGGGATACTAAATACCCAAAGGTGGGGTTCATATCGGCATAGCCATATTTCCCGGTGAAGTTGAAGTACTGCAAAGCGACCCCCAGGGGATAAGCCCCATGTTTTACCAGTAGTGAGACTATATGTTCCGCGTGACCACAGGACATATCCCACTCCACGACAAAGCCATCTTTGCTTTCGTTAGGGAGATAGAGAGGCACGCGAACGTTATATACTGTACAGTTATCGTTAATGTCGTCATCTGGTAACGACAGAATATCTACGTCCAGTTTTGCCCCTTTAAGCTTCTCAGCTATCCTAGCTGCCATGATTATCGCCTGCTCCCGTGTGGCGCCTGCCGTGTTAGCTTGCACCTGAGCCGTGGTAAGATTGCGGGGAGCAAAGATATGGTCTGGCATACCACGGATAATATCGAGGGATGTCATCAAATAGACCGACTCTCTAGCCCAGGGTGAAATATCAGCATCATCGGCGAACACAGGAGGCATTTCATACTTAACTCTGTAGTCTACACCTGCTTGCCAGCCGGGGATTAAGGAACGTCGCAGCAAATTTGCTAAAGCGGAAGCCGCTGTTTCTCTATTTAACAGCATCTGGGGACTAAACTCGGTGGCGGAAGTGCCAATCATCAGGTTATAAGCCCGGGCTTTATAAATCTCCGGGTCGCTGGTATCTGTATAGGGACTCTGATTAAGCTGCGGTAACTCGGTGACGGTGTCAGTAAGATATTCGAACAAGGCTACCATTAAGGCAGCGAACTCACCTCGGTTAATATTGTGACGTAGGTCGGCACTGCGCCAGGAGGTGGGGATCAAGCCTAAATTATCCGCATAATGTACTGTCTCCACCGCCCAGGAGGATACCAGGGTGATCGCCGAACTGGCATTTGGACTATTTGCCGAGATACCGGGAACAACCACCGCTAAAAGCACACACATGGCTAAGGTAAGGGGTAGTCGTAAACTACTGGATTTCATCATCCATCCAACCTTTCGTTGTTTTACATAATTCTTTTTATTATATACCCAAAACCGCCTGGGCTTCAGTTTACTGAAACCCAGGCGGTGTCTATCTTTTCCTTGGTCGGGCTGCCGCGATTCGAACGCGGGGCCTCTTGAACCCCATTCAAGCGCGCTACCAAACTGCGCCACAGCCCGAGTGCAGGAGTATTATACGCTATATGATTGGCTTTGGCAAGAGGTTTTTTTAGCTGGAAAAAACTTTTTCCTTACTTGCGTAATATTTCTTCGATGGCAACTCCCTCAATAAACAACCCGGAAATCACCAGCTCGCCGTTTTTGATACGCACGGCAACATAAACTTCCTTTTCGGAGTCTCGGGTCTCCTGCCAGAAGAGACGCTGGGCTTCAGGGGCAAAGTTTTCGTTCATATAGTATCTATCTACGGGAGAGGTAAACCAGCCTTGCTGACTGCTACGCAGATAAGGACTATTCTCCGGTTTGGTTGCGGTGAGAGCCACGATAGTAGCGAAACCGTCTTGATCTACCTCGATAATACCGTAGCTACCCTGACCCCAGAGGCGCTGGGTGATATTCAAGGTTACATACCTACCCCGAAAGGGATCGTAAGGGTCAATGGGGGTAACCCGAAACAGATACTCTTCACCGGTGCGAAGAATGTAGTAACGGCTGGCGATCATAAAGGTGGGCACCGTAAGCTGGATGATAATGGTCAGCAGCAAAGCCGGCTTTAGATATTTATTCATAAATTGTCCTCAAGCAACGTCTCCTTGCGCAACCTTACGAGACGCAGGTTGATGAGAAGAAAAGTGGTACCCAGCAGCAGGAAGACGATACCTCGCCATAAGAAGTCCAGTTCGCTGTCGAAGAAGCGCATGAAAATTAGCAGGCAGATATAAGCCATACCGATATTGGTCTGCCTGAGGAACAAACCTCGGACACCAGAAACGAGGTAGCCTACCCCTATGGTCAGCAGAGCAAGATTGGCCACCGCTGCCAGCAACCAGGCGCCGCTTCTTTCGAGATAGGGCATAGACGACCAAATATAGCTCAGGGTTGCCAGCAGCAGGTAGCAAGCTACTTGGAGGGTGGTTAGAGATTTTAGCGGCAACCTTTTAACCGTTAAAAACAAAGCCGCAACCGCCAGGAGAGCTATAATTACGGTTCCCACTGGACTCTGCCAGCTGTTGAGATCATAACCATACTGCCAGCTGTTTTCGTATGACAAAACAGCCAGGGTGATGAACCCTCCTAAAGTAGCTACCCCTTGGCACGATACCCGCAGATACGCTTTAATTTCGGATCCTGCCAACAATAAAGCGAGAAAGCAGAGCAGCATAGCCTCAATACTGCATCTTAATGTGGAGCTCAGCAGCGGTACCAAAGCCAAACCAGCCAGAACTGAAGACCAGGCGATATACGAAAGCCTGGTACCGCCGCTACCCTGCTGCCGGAAGGAGTAAATAAACCCCAGAGTCAGGAAAAACAAGAGCAGCAGCACATTAACGCTTTCATAGCTCATGGAAGCCCAACTGATAACGGCTCCGAAGTAAACAGCTAAAGGAGTTGCTGCATCGAGAAGATAGATGCCGGGTAGCGACAAAAGACCACAGATAAGCAGGTACCTGCCTAAATCGGCAGAAAGGTGGAAAATTTGCCCCACCATGGCGATAACGGTAAAAACCCCAGCGGTGAGTAGAATCCCACTGGCTTCCCGCCAAGCCAGGCTGGCGAAATGGTGCCGCACAGTATAAACAGCCAGAGCCTGCGCCGCCAGGAGAGGAAGGTAAGCCAGGGAGATGCGCAGCGGTAGAGCAAAGTTGTCCCAATTTCTGGCCATGATTAAGATAACCCCACTGCCGATGAGTAAAGCGCCGATAATGGCAAAAATGACGGTTATGGAGCTGAAGCTCCGAGCACGGTTGTAACGTTGCTGGAGAAGGGTAGCCGTTTCAGCATTGATGATCCCTTCTCCCTGCCAGTTATCGATCTCCTGCAACAGCCAGTCTTCTTTGCGCACCACATACCTCCTATCTCGGGAACTTACCACCCCAAAAAATATCATCTGCTCCTGGGCTAACTTAGGCTGCAGGTAGTGGGGACAAAGAGTAACCCTTATTTTAATATACTTGCTAAAAACTGGTCGTTTCCCTTAAACCACTCCCCTGCCTGCAGCTCCAGAACAACGTCCGGGTAGAGAGCATCGGCAGCGGAAGTGAGTAAAAAGGAGGGGAGTTCAGAAACCGCATAGGTAGCACACGCCCAGGAGATACCGTAATAGCGGGTGCGTAAAGTGACGCTGCCAGCATAAAAAGATGGTGCCTGACCGGTGGCTTCTCCCACCAGAAGGCATCCTGTTTCCTCTTTAAGCCAAGCCGCCAGTAGCATCGCCCCGGAGTAGGTGGAACGCCCGATAATTACCTGTAAAGCCTCCTCTGCCACCAGCCAGGGGCGCTGGTTAATTTCCCGTAAAAGAGGCTGCAGAATAGGCTCCAGATAACCCCCGCTATTTTCTCGCAGGTCGATAATTAAGCGAGGCGCTTGCTGTTCATCCATTTCGGCAAAAACCCGATGTATATATGAAGAAAAGCTCACCGTTTTAGGGTCGTTACGGCAACGGCTTAGGCGTAAATAACAACTATGGTCTTCGAAAAAGATATGCCAATAATAGTTGGCATTGCCGTACTGCGAGTAGTCGGTAGGCTGTTCTAAAGTGCTGACCGTGTAAATAACTTCCTGGTGGATTGCCGAACGCAGGTTAACCGGAACGATAGTAGCGGCAACATCTGCAAAATAATAGGTAATAGCCTCCCGCTGGGTGGTGGTTACCCCGGCTAAATAAAGGAGAAAGGGATCGGAGAGCGCTTTAGCCAACTGGTCTTGACGAATCCAGGGGTTATCTCCGGAAACAAAAAAAGAAAGAGAGGAAAGCACCTCATCTATAGGTATACCATTGACTTTGAGAAGCTCGGAAGCTACCAGATCCCGGTAGAGAGGGGTAGCGCCTTTAACGTAAACCCCTTCCGCGAATATAAAAAACGAGACGGGATAAAAGGTTCCCCAGTTGTGCATGAAGGTGTGGCTGTCCTGGAGCTCCCGGTTGAGTAGCTGGGTTAGGGAGGCTAATAACTCACGATCGCTGCTTCGAGGTATAGCGGTGATGATCTCTCGGATACTAGCGGTTAGAAAGCTACTGGCTTGGGGATCGGAAGCATACTTGGGATGTTTGGTCAGAAGGTCGTTTTGCACTTGCAGCAAATCGGCAGCCCAACGTTCGTTATGGTTAAGGCGGGTAAAATCGGTAGAACGCAGCCGGATAGTTACCGAGGTGATAACGATAAGTAAAAGCCAAAAAGCCACAAAGAGGAGAAAGCGGTTGCGATCGCGCCGTTCTGCCTCCATCGTTATCACCTCTTAGGTAAAATATCGTTTAAAGGGTTCCAGGACTGCTCCCTGGCTTAAGTTTAAGCTTGCTGCCTTATCCTGCCCCGATAGATATTCTTAAGGTGATCCATGGTGATTAAAGTATCGTCGGGAATAATTTGCATAGCGTTGTTTGCCGCCACCATCACAGGAATATCTAAGTGCACCCCCACGATGACTCCGCTGGAGGAGAGACCCGCCTCTTCGGTAACCAGTGCTGCAGCCAGCTTAGCTGCCTCATAATACGGAGCTTCGTAGCGATACAAGACCAATATTTTGGTTTCCTGAGGATCTCCCTGTTGCATTTTACGCAAAGCCTCTTCGGGAGTATGAGCTACCACCGCTCGACCGGCGATAGCATGAGTGCCGCGGGCTACCATCCCCTGCACCAGTACCTCCCCTACCGTAATAACCTGCAACATATTGGTGGAGCCGGGTACCCCTACAGGAACTCCGGCGGTAAAAACTGCCAAGTCGCCGTTAACCAACGCTTTGCTGTCCAAAGCTGCCGCAATAGCGTTACGGACAACTGTGTCGGTATCTTTAGTATCCGCAGCTACCAGGGGGATTACTCCCCAGCTGAGGGTCATCTGGTTAGCCGCTCGTTCCGAGGTGGTAACCGCGATAATGGGCACATCGGGGCGATATTTGGCAATCATCCGGGCAGTATAGCCGGAAGTGGTCGCGGTAACAATGGCATTGGCTCCCAGCACCCTGGCGGTTTGCCAAACCGCATTGCCGATAGCGTCGGTAATTGTCCCCTCGGCGTTCACCCGGCTATATTGCCACTCCCGGTGCTTCATCATGGCTGCTTCGGTCTCCTCGGCGATACGTGCCATCATCTTCACCGATTCCACGGGATACTTGCCACTGGCAGTTTCCCCAGATAGCATGATAGCATCGCTGCCGTCTAAAATAGCATTGGTGATATCTGAGGCTTCCGCCCTGGTGGGACGAGGGTTACGAATCATGGAGTCTAGCATTTGGGTAGCGGTGATTACCGGGATGCCCCGCTGGTTGCAGAGAGCGATCATTTCTTTTTGAGCTATGGGCACAACCTCGGTAGGAACTTCCACCCCCAAGTCGCCGCGGGCTACCATAAGACCATCCACCACCGGTATTATTTCCTTCAGGTTGTCCAGCCCTTCTTGGCTTTCTATTTTAGCGATAATTTTTTGGTCGCCGCCAAATCCTTCGATAACTTCCCGAATATGTAAAATATCTTCCGCTTTACGAATGAAAGAGGCTGCGACATAATCTAACTTATGTAGCACCGCAAAATGGAGATCTTCCTTATCTTTGTCGTCAATAGCTGGTAAAGAGACCACCGAACCGGGTAAGTTAACCTTTTTGCGGTCGGAGAGCTCTCCGCCAATAACCACCTCGGTAATAATTTCGGTATCTTGAACATCTCGAACTACCAGTTCTAAGTTACCGTCATCTAAAGCAATTTGCCGCCCTGGGGCTACTTCGCTAGGCATGGCAGGATAATGGACTGTCACCCGTTGTTCGTCTCCTAAAATCTCCTGGGTGGTGAGAACGAAGGTTTCCCCTTGCCGGATGGTGACCCGTCCTTCAGCGAACCGTCCTAAGCGAATTTCCGGTCCTCGGTTATCCAGCATAATGGAGACTCGCATCTTCAGCTCCTGAGCTGCCTGACGCACCATGTTTATTTTTGCCAAATGGTCTTCGTGGGTGCCATGAGAGAAGTTGAAGCGAGCCACATTCAT
>WREE01000089.1 GCA_009779515.1 Symbiobacteriaceae bacterium | reverse complement strand
CGTGATCCACAAAGATAGCCACCGTTTGTCCCGGAATGGCTTGAGCAAGAATGGCTGCACAGACAGAGGAATCTACCCCCCCCGATAAAGCCAGCAGCACCTTCTGCTTGCCTACTTTCTCTTGGATAGCGGTTATTTGCTCTTGAAGGTAAAGCTGTAGTTGCTCTTGGTTCATGCTAACACCACCCTTTCTAGTACGCTGTCAACGCCCCAACCACCCAGGTCGGCGACTGTGTGTCGTTTTTCACTCTACCGTAACACTTTTCGCCAGGTTGCGCGGTTTATCAATATCTAACCCTTTGGTGGCGGCTACATAGTAGCTAAAAAGCTGCAAAGCAACTACCGAGAGGGAGGGAGAGAAGAGTTCGTTGGTCTCCGGTAAAAAAATTTGGGTAATAGCGCCTTTAGGGAGGGTATCCTGACACTGACCGACCACCAAAACTCTGGCACCCCGAGCAAGAACCTGCTCCACATTATTCATGATTTTAGGCCACAGTGAGGGGCAGTTAGCTACGGCTACCACCAAAGTCCCATCTTCCACGAGAGAGATCGTGCCATGCTTAAGTTCGCCTCCGGCGTAGGCTTCCGAATGTATATAGGATATCTCTTTAAGCTTAAGCGACCCCTCCAAAGAAATGGCATAATCTATAAAACGTCCTATAAAGAAAATATTTTTCGAAGTGGCGTTGGTGTAAGCGTTACGCTGGATATCCTCTAAATTGTTTAACAGCTCAGCTACTTTCTCCGGTAGGAGCGCTAGTTCAGCCACCAGGGCTTCTCCCGCTTCCCGGGTTATCCGACCCAGTTTAACGGCAAAATCTAACGCCAGGTGGTACAAGGCAATAAGCTGAGCCGAGAAGGCTTTGGTAGTCGCCACGGCTATTTCCGGACCGGCATGGATGAGCAGGCGGTAATCCGCTTCTTTGGCGATGGTGCTGCTGGGGACATTGACAATGGCTATCGTCTTGGCGCCCAGCTCTTTAGCCTCCCGTAAGGCGGCAATGGTATCAGCGGTTTCCCCTGACTGGGAAATAAGAATCACTAGGCTATGCTTATCGATAATCGGGTTCTTATAGCGAAACTCACTGGCAAAATCTACTTCCATAGGGAGGCGTGCCAAGGTTTCGAAAACAGACTTGCCCACCGATCCGGCATTATACGAAGAGCCGCAAGCCACGATGAGGAGTTTGTTATAGAGTGCTGGGTCGATAGTTTGTAAGACCTTAGCATTATCACCTTGGGTAAAAGCGGAATGGGTAGCCTGAATAACCGCCGGCTGTTCCATTATTTCCTTCAACATATAATGGGGATACCCCCCCATGCCGACACTATCTACTGTCCAGCTGGTTTCTTCGGCTACTTTGGCAATTTCTTCTCCGTCGCGGTTATAAAAGGAAACAGTACTTGCGGTTAGTATGGCTACTTCATACTTTTCCATGGCATAAATATGGTTGGTATAAGGCAGCAGTGCCGGGATATCGGAAGCTAACACCATACCGTGTTCGCTTTTGCCCACCTTTAAGGGGCTATCTTTGCTGATGGCGATAAGTTGATGGGGGTTATCGTGGATCATGATAGCTAAGGCGTAAGAGCCGGTTAGCAGGTCCATCAGCTGGGTAGCCATCTTCAGGGGATCTCCCTGATAGATCCCTTCAGCCAAATGAGCCACCACTTCGCTATCGGTTTGGGTGGTAAAAACAACGCCTTTATCCTCTAGCTCTTCTTTAAGCTGCAAGTAGTTTTCGATGATACCGTTATGCACTACCGCTACCCTACCCTGGCTGCTGAGATGAGGGTGGGAATTAAGGTCGGAAGGTTCTCCGTGGGTAGCCCAGCGGGTATGACCAATCCCGATGTTACCGGCTAGAGGATCGGCGTCGATAAAAGCCTGCAGATCCTGGAGGCGACCCTTTTTTTTGCGTACTAGAAACCCCTGGGAGCTATGTACTGCTACCCCTGCGGAATCGTATCCTCGGTATTCCAGACGCCATAACCCATCAAGAATGAGGGGTACTGCATCTTTAGCCCCTACGTAACCAATAATGCCACACATAGCTTCACCTCGCGAAAAAATAAGCTAAAATACTCTGTCTTTAAGTACGGGAAAATCGGCACGGTAAGTATTTACCCAACCGGTATCGATGCTGCTGGTGGTAACACTGCTCTGGCCTCCGGCCTCGGCTAATATCTCTCCGGTGGGAGAGACAATCATGCTGTGACCGGCAAAGGTAAACCCTGCCATAGTGCCGGTACAATTGCAAGAAATTAGCCAGCTCTGGTTTTCCACCGCCCGCGCCTGGTTAAAAAGGCGCCAGTGCTCCAAGCGCACCTCCGGCCAGGCCGAACAAACCAGCATAATAGTTGCTCCTTGAGCCGAGAGCTTCCGGTAAAGCTCGGGAAAGCGAAGATCGTAGCAAGTGGAAAGCCCCACCCTACCCCAAGGGGTATCGACTAAGGTGGTGCTGTTCCCTCGGGCTAAGAGCTCCTGCTCTCGTGATTGGTAGCCATATAGGTGAATTTTGCGGTAGCTACCGACTAAGGTACCCTGAGGGGAAATAAAGAGTGAAGTATTATAGAGGCTGTCGCCGCCATCTTCAATAATACTCCCGCCGTGGATATAACAACCTAAAGTAACTGCCCAATGTGCCAACATTTGAAAAGTGCGCCCGGTGAGCTCCTCCTTAGCTGCGGCATAGTTGTCAAAACCGTAGAAGCCTACCCCCCACAACTCCGGTAGGATAATTAAACCGGGTTTGTCTTCCAGGGTAGCCGCGTGGCTTAGGGAGCGTTCGACAATGCGTAAACGACCGTCGATTTTTTGCTGATCGTTTATCGCTAGTTGAATCGTGGTAATATTCAGCTGCATAGTATCCTTCTTTCCAAAAAACCTACAAGTACGTGTTGCGGCTTAGGGAATTATATGGCGCTTGAAGGTAATTACTTGGTGCGTTGAACTACATAATGACAGCTTAATACTGCTTAAACCGCTGCAACCAGGGGCGCCAGGAAACACGTAAGGGGTGGTCGGCTTTAGCAATGCCTTGCCAAAGGCGAGAACCCCTCTCGGGGCGCAGAAGCAGAGTAATATCTCCTCCTCCCTGTACTTTTTGCTGCATCAAGCGCTCGGTATCTGCCAGGGGAGAGCCCAGGCTACTGGCGCCATTTTGCACCACTACGACAAATCCCGGTTCTCTTAAGGACTCCTCGCGCATAACCATATGGGGTGGGAATAAAGTGTCACTGGGGAGAAAGCGCCGCCAAGGATGCTGACGAGGTAGTTGCTGCTTCTGGTCGACTACCCAGTAAGGGTCGTTGACCATCCAGGCTACCAAATTACCTCCCGAGGTAGCCAGCCAACGCTCTTGGGTTTGCAGGTTCATTAAATGGGTAGCTAAAAAAGCTCCCCACCCGTCGCCCCACAGGATAAGGCGCTGGGGGTCTCCCCCCAAAGGCGGTACCTGGCGGGTAATTTCGGCCACGGCAGCTTGCAAATCCCAAATCTGCTTAGGCCAAATAGCGTTGGTCGTTCCGTACTCCACCACCGCCACGACAACTCCGTCCTGAGCCAAAGCCCTGGCTACAGCTGGGTAGGGGTTACGCCCACCTGCCTGCTGCCACACCCCGGGAATAAGCACCAGCAAAGGGCGCTTAGCTATGCCGTCTCTGGTAGCATATAGGGCAAAGCGTTCACTCTTTTGCCTGCCATAGGGGATTTGCTGGATAACCAACAGGGAAGACGCCTGCTCAGCGCCACTTGGCATATACATCACCTTATTACTTACCGTTGCCAGAATAAGCATCCTAAATCTGCTTAGGGTACAGGAAAGAGAATACAGTTTACAGAAAAGAGTGTATATCTGCAAAAGCTGATTGTCGAAATACGGAAAACAAATAATCACAAGGGAGGCTGCTATCGCCTCCCTTTGGGTAGTCTATATGACCAAAGCGCTCCTACTCTTCAATGAGCTCCACGTTGGCACGAGGGACGGTAACTACCTCCCCGGAATTGCGTAGCTTGATATTCATAATACGCACTCGGGCGCCTGTCTCCACCACCCGTAACTCCGGCGGTAAATCTACGACCTCCGCCAACTGACCAAAGTACGGTTCACGAATGCAGCGGATAAGGGTGCCGGCTTCCATTTCACCGTCGCTGACCGCGCTCTCCACTACATCGATATCTTCGTTAGGAACGATAATCTCCGGTCGCATAACACCGGCGCGGATTTGGGTGGCGCCGTTTATAGAAGCGTGCATGCCGTCTAAGGTTTGCAGGAGCTCGAAGGTTTTATGCGCCATGGGGATTTGCCCAAACCCTTCGGTAACAATAAGGGTTAAGGGGATAGATTCGTGACCAGTAACGGCAACACCGATATCGAAGCCTAAGTAGTCTACTAAGTCTTTATCGATAACACCGCCCGCCACTATACCAGCAGCGCCAATCTCATGGGCGCGACGGATAGCCGCTCCGGTCATCAGGGAGCCTCCGATGACGATCTTATCTTTGTGCTCCGGTTTGATATGCTGACCATCCAGCACATCGCTATCTTTTTCCACGGCAATTTGCAGGATGCCGTCTCTTTCGCCACCTACCCCGAAAATGCCCTGAATAAAGGCACCCTTGGTTTCGATAACGACCCCTTCCCGGTCCATAATCTCGGTGACTTCACCGTTGATATAGGCTTTAACTTGAATAGGGACTGCCGGCTCACGCACGATAACCTGCCCGGTTACCGCCGAGACGTGCTCTAAAACTCCTTCGACAGGTGAAACGCAAGTAGTGGTAAAGAGACCAAAGAAGGTCTTTTGGATAGCAATGGCTTCGTTAGCTTTAACCGGATCCCCCTGCTTTTTCACCATATATTGCTCAATATCTTCAGCCTCGCAGCTGAGAGCGTTGGAGACGTTGATGGAGGTAGGATTGCCAGGGATCATGGCTTTCGCCACGGGAATATCGGGGGTGACGATGTCGCCAATGTTTACTAACACTTCCCCGAGAATGGAGAGGCGACGCCTTTTTTGAATACGCGAAGCTCCAGTAACTTTTAAACCGGGAGTATAAGCATTTGCCAACTTTGATGCGCTCCTTTCAATCTATACCACATGATTAGGACTGCCGCATGTAGCGCTCTAAGATATCCATAGGGTAGATATCTAAAGAGACAAACCACTCGGTCAGCTTGCGAATGCGGTTGGGTTTATCCGTAGGTAGTAAGAAGGGACGGCGACCCCTGGCATCGATAATGATACCTCCGGCGACCCCGCCGCGCACCCTGGGCTTATGAACTTCGCGACCTCTGCCGGGACCGAGATCGAAGTTGTTACTTACTCGACAGGTTACATCGGCATATTCGGCTTCGCCTAACGGAATGCAGGCAATAGTCCCAAAGGGAATGGTCTTTTCCACTGTGGAGCCATCGGGGAGGTGAGCAACTACCGTGATGCAAGCATCTCCCTCTTTGGGGTTAGAGCCTGGCACACAAACGGGAACGATAGCTGTGCCTAAATAAATGAGACAGTCTCGCTTGAACACTTGGTCGGCTGCTTCCGGGTGAACTTCGGAGAGAACACCTAGCTGCGGGGTCATGAAGATGGAGTCTACGGTGAGCTCGGTAAACCCTTCCAGCTGGAAGGAGTCTAGCATCATCAGAGCAGACTGCTGACGACGGGGAGCATGGGAAAGCACCCCACCGGAACCGACGATCATCCCCAGGTGCATAAGGTCGATAATGGAGTCCCCGGAGCCGGTTTGCTCAAAGGCGTCGCCGATATCTCTCTGCTTCTGGACACCCTTAAGACCGGTAGCTAGGGATTTGTGATGGGTAAAGGAGAGACGAAGAGCTTCCCGCGCACATGCCTGCTCAATGACCAGCTCCTGGAGGGTATGAGGAATGGTGGTGGGGCGGATCATTTTGTTACGGATACGGTTGCGCAAGTCGGCTTCGTCGATATCGAACGGTACCCAACGCATAATATTATCCACACCGGTTTCCAAAAGCACGTTACAGATACTGTAAGACATACCTAAGTTAGCTGAGACGGTACGGTTGAAGTATTCGTGGTCTTCACCATACACCGAGAAGACGTCGGTGGTGGCACCACCTATGTCGACCCCAATAATATTAATATTGTTTTGCACTGCCACAGTTTGGATAATTTTACCCACAGCACCGGGGGTAGGCATAATGGGAACCTCTGTCCAGCGCATGAGCTTGTTGTAGCCGGGAGCTTGCGCCATAACATGCTCCATAAACAGGTTATGGATCTCTTCGCGAGCAGGACCTAAGTTCTCCATTTCCAGCACGGGACGCAAATTATCGACAATACGCAGGTCGACTTTTTTACTTAGGATATCGGTCATGTACTTGCGGGCATCGCGATTACCCGCGAAAATAATAGGTAACTGGAAGCCAATACCTAAACGGGGCTTAGGCTCAGCGGCAGAGATAAGCTCTCCCAGCTCAACCACGTGACTCACCGTGCCGCCATCGATACCGCCTGAAACCAGGATCATATCAGGGCGCAGGTGGCGAATACGCTCGATCTTCTCGTGTTGCTTGCGACCATCGTCGATGGAGATAACGTCCATAACGATAGCTCCGGCACCTAAAGCTGCCCGCTGCGCCGATTCCGCAGTCATGCTCTTAACCACACCGGCAACCATCATCTGAAGGCCGCCCCCGGCAGAAGAGGTAGATAGATAAATATCTACGCCACTACCATCGGGTTGGGTGGGGGTGACCACACCGTTGGGACCCAAGAACTTGCGCCCCACCAGCTCTTCTAACTCATGAACTGCGTTTCTGACCCCTGCGGTAACATCCTCAAAGGGTGCTTCTACTGTAGTTGGCGACTCACCGCGGTTGATGAGACGATAAACGCCATCTACTTTCTCAATCAGGATGGCTTTAGTTGTGGTTGAACCACAATCTGTAGCAATGATTGAGTTGATCTCGCGCGTGATTGGCTCGCGCTTCACTTCTGCCGACATGCACGTTCCTCCCTTAATAGAGGACGCTTAAGCTTAAGCGTCCCTGGTTTGCTTTTACTTCTCAGCGTTTACTTGCTTGGAGCCTCGTTTGCCTTAAAATATAGGTGAATGTTCTACCTTTCTTCATGAAAAACCTTCTCTTTATGGCCATCGCTTAAAAAACATATTATTAGAACAAAGAACACCATAAAGATACCGTTTTCTGCTGAATACTACACACTAACAGACCTACCTGCTAGCTAGCTACCAAAAGGCCACCACCAGCGTTTGGGTTTGAGACCGGCTGCTTCACGAGCCGCAGCTTCCTCCATCTTTTTTTGCTTCGCCTCCATACGTGCCAGCTTTTCTTCGGCTTGCCGCACCGATTCGATGGATTCAATACGATTGATTAGCTCCTCGACATTTTTCCGGTCTTCCATAATAAGGGCAATTTCGTTAATATAACGGTCGTTAACAAAAACTGCCGCGATAGGTCCTGCTCCCCACATGATTTGGCTCCCGATAAAGACCACTGGCTTGGAAATTTCCAAACCCATTACTGCCGGTACCGCCATACCTGCTTTACAAATTTTTTCTGCGGCATAGTTTAAGATAAAATCTTTCCGCTCGGGGGAGAGAGTGTCGGTAGCGAAGACACCCATATTTTGGGAAGTATCAAAGAACCCTCCCCGCTGCAACGCACCATCGGTACTCTCGGTAATCTTTTCCTCTTCCTTACCACGACGCCAGAACATGCTTTTCACCTCCCAAAGATTCGTTATGTTTTTTTCGCTGCGGCGTCGGTAGCCAAGGTATTGGCTTCGGTTTTAAGACGCACTTGTTCGCGAATTTCGTCCCATTTAACTTTATGCAGACGCCGGACAGTTTCTTCTACTTCGTCCCGATTACGATTATAGTATAAAGGGATGCTGCGTAAAATTCTGTTGCGAAAAGATTTAGTTTCTAAAAATATTTCGGCCATGTCATTTTCAAACAACATGCCTTCGACTTCCGTCCACTTTTTGAAGTTCATATTTAAAAAGCAACGCCAATAGACCCCTTCCTCCGTGAGGACATAGAGAGAGGGCATAAAGTGAGATGAGGCACTGCCTACTAGCACAATGGGGGCAATGACTAGAAGGGGATAGT
>WREE01000088.1 GCA_009779515.1 Symbiobacteriaceae bacterium | reverse complement strand
TGTCCAGGGAGGCAACGTCATTATGCCTTCCTTTGCCGTAGGACGCGCCCAGGAGCTGCTATATATCTTGCGCGAGGTTAAAGAACGCCGTTTAGTGCCCAGCCGCTTTAACTTCAAGGTTTATTTGGACAGCCCTATGGCTATTGCCGCCACCAAGGTTTATCAACGGGATATGTACGGCTATGCCGACGAAAGCACCCTTGCTATGCTGGCAGCTGGTGACGACCCGATCAACTTCCCCGGGCTGATCACCTTGCAAACCGCCGAAGAATCCAAAGCTCTGAACACCGATACCGAGCCTAAGGTAGTTATCTCCACCGGGGGCATGTGCGACGCCGGTCGCATTCGGCACCATCTTAAGCACAACCTCTGGCGCAGTGAATCCACTATCGTCTTTGTCGGGTTTCAATCCTCCGGCACTCTGGGACGGCGCCTCATCGACGGCGCCAAACTGGTGCATCTCCTGGGGGACGAAATTTTCGTCAAAGCGAAAATAAGAAATTTCAAGCGCCTTTCGGCTCACGCCGACAAAGACGGGCTGCTGGACTGGATTTCTGCTTACGAAAAGAAACCGGAGCATGTTTTTATCGTCCACGGTGAGCTTACGGTAGCCAAAGGGTTTGCCGCCACTCTGGAAGAGCTGGGTTTTGCCGCTCACGCCCCCAACTATCAGGAGGTTTACGACCTTATAGATGATGTAGTTCTCTCCCCTGGTATTCCCAAAGAAGGGGTGGCCTTGGTGGCAGGCGCTGCTGCCTGGGGCAGACTGCAAGCGGCAGCCGACCAACTCCAGGAGCTTGTTGCTAACAAGAGCGGCTCCCCCAATATCGACCTCAACCGCCTCACCAACCAGATTTTATCTATCTTACAAAAGTGGAAGTAGGGTACCCTACTACGTTTCAGGATTGTTAAATAGGAGTGTTATTTTTGAGCGAAAATACTGCCCAACAGGCAAAATATATCCGCCTGGCGGCGATGGTCGCCCTAAGCGGTAATGCCGTGCTGGCGACTATGAAAATCATTGCCGGGTTTATATCCCAAAGTGTTGCTCTGGTAGGTGACGGCATTGATTCCTCTACCGATGTGCTTATTAGTGTCATGACTTTGGTGGTAGTTACCATTCTCGCCAAGCCTGCTGACACGCAGCACCCCTGGGGACATGGCAGAGCCGAGACTATTGCCACCGCCGGTCTTTCCTTTGTTATTTTCTTCGCCGGTGCCCAACTTATTTTCAACGCCTTGGCCAACCTTTGGGCTGATATCCACACCCCCGTCCCTTCTATGGTGACCGTTATCGTTCTACTTATCTCTATCATCGGCAAAATTTTACTGGCCTTTAACCAATATATGCTAGGTAAGCGTGCCAATTCAGCCATGATTATGGCAAATGCCAAAAACATGGCTGCTGATGTCCTCATCTCTCTGGGGGTGTTGGCAGGGTTTGGCATTGCCTACCTCACCGGTTCGGGGCATGCCGATGGGATTATGGCAGTGCTTATCGGTGCCTGGGTTATCAAAACCGCCCTGGACATCTTCCGGGAAACATACCTGGAGCTGATGGACGGCAACAACGATATGGAGCATTACCAAATAATTGTGGAAGCGGTTAACGCCGTAGAAGGTGCCTCCAACCCGCACCGGGCGAGGATGCGGCGTATTGCCGGGTTCTGGGATATCGATTTGGACATTAATGTCGATCCCCATATAACCGTATCGGAAGCCCATAAAATAGCTTCCCGGGTGGAAAGAGAAATAAAAAAGAGACTGGGGGATGTCTACGATATAGTTATCCATATTGAACCTTGTGGCGATGATGCTGCCGAAGCCTTTGGTCTCTCGGAGGCGGAAATGGACAAACGAGGCGAAAAAGTAGTGGCGGGGTAAGAAGGGATGCATTTATGGTGATGGCAAGAAAGTGCCTCCTTGCCCCTGGTCTTGGGTAATAAGATGAGGGCTAGGTCGCCTGGTGAGCGAGGGTATCTTTTTTTCTGCCTATATACATCAGGTGCTGCGACCAGCTAAGGAGATCCTCTCTTTCGCAAACCTTTAGGGCAATATCGAGCCAAGTGGCGATTACCTCCGGCGACTGTGCCATCACCCCAGCTTCGTTAAGGGAGAGAAGGCTTTCCTGGCCAAAGAGGTGTAGCTTCTCCAGAGGAAACCGCTCCATAAAGGGCAGTATCTCTCCAGGAGCAATGAAAAAGGCTTCGGTAAAAGCCGTGCCTGCTATGCTTGCGCCAGCTAAAAAGCGGTTGAGAAACGCCATTTCGTTTTTGTTACTGGCGGTTAACCCAATATCTTGCGGAGCATCTGTGAGGTAGTAGATTATGCCAGCATTAACACTGATAAAAGAGACATACAATATGCCCCCAGGCTTGAGCAGCTTAAGAGCGGCAGCGACAGCCTTGCTGCGCTCTTTCTCCTCCAGCAGGTGGTAAAGAGGTCCCATCAGCAGAACATGGTCGAACTGCTCGGTAAGCAGCTCATCCGCCAAGCGGGCATCCCCTGCTATCCCTTGCAAAGATAAGCCTTGAGCAGCCGCCTGCTCCTGTGCCAGCTCTACACATGCCGGAGAGAGATCCAGCAAGGTCACGGAACAGTCTTTCGCCGCATAATACAAAGAGTAGCGCCCTGGTCCGCCGCCAATATCCAGCACCCGGTCTCCCGGTTGAATGTAACGGTCGAGCATACGGCAGGTTATAATAAACTCCGGTCGGTTGGCGAGGCGCGCCAGCTCCCTGGCGGCGTTATTGTCGTAGAACTCTCGCACAATAGCGGCATTTTTATCCACTTGAACGTCTCCTTTTTAGTATTTAATATATGGCAACCGCAAGACACCGGCGTGGTTTTCTACCACGCCGGTTCAGTTGTAGAAAAACGTCTTCTTAATAAATACCCAACCAATCGGCAAAAAGATAATCCAAACGTCCGATGAGCAGGGATACCCGGGTAATAGCACCGTTACCAAAGCCTACCCCTAAAGCCATCATAATTAATACCCGGCTGACATTCATCAGCACAGCCGCTCTCCCTTTGAGCACCTCCCGGGAGAAGATGAAGTAGACCATAACCAGCACTACCGTGGTGCAAAAGACAATGTTGTTAATACTTGCCATCAGGTCAAAACCGGAGCTGGTTATCACAATGGGGGGAAGAATGGAACGGCGAACCTCGGTGAGCATTGGCATGGCGGTGCGCATGGTAAGAGCATAACCAGCGTTGTAGCCTACCCAATAGCCCATAGGCAGGCGAGAGAGCCAGGAGTAGCGCTTAACCGGCTGAAAGTAGATGAGCAAGCCTAGACAAATAGGTAAAATTTCCCACCACTGCCCGTTTTGGATCATTTGGGTTTGGATACCCGGCTTAATGGTGTTAGCAAAGGTGGTCACCAGGGTATGAGCTCCGGCGGAACCTACATAAGTATACTCGCAAAAGCGGTAGAAGGGGTTTTCGCGATAGAGCAGGGATAACATACCTAAGGTAGCCAAAGCTCCGAGCCAGACATGCAAAGGCTGCAAAGCCGCAACGACGCTATCGGGAACAGTAATCATGCTACGAACCCCCCTTCGTTAACTCATTCTGTTTGCGAAGTTGGATAAAACTGATATTCCCCAGGACGAGGAAGGCGATAATAATAAAGATACCTACACCTTGGGCATCCATGCTGGCGGTAGCTTTGGCAGGATAGCCGATAAGGGCTTCAAACTGCGCCGCACCATTTAAGCCGCCAATCATCCCTTGGGTTAAGCCTGCCTGCAGGTGAGTGCCGTTGGTGGTAATCATACCAGCTGTGGGCACGTCGATAATGAGGCTAACATCCCCGGTGGAGCGCCAAGCACGAATATAGTCTGCCGTGCCGGGGTAGCCGGGGTTAATGGTAACCAGGTAAGTGAACTCCGACGCTTTGGCAAGGTTTTGGAAAATGGGCATTTCGGAGAGGCGGTTGCCGTTGATATCCCGGTCGGAAAAAGCCTCGATGATGCTGTAGCGCGATTGGTCTAAAATAGAGCTCATGGAAGCTCGGTAGCCTAGGTTGACGTAATCCTCTCCATACACCGCTCCAATTTCATTCATCGCTGGCTCCATCCAGATATACGCCAGGGAGGGTCCATCCACCCAAAAACCGGAGACCACAATTTTATGCCCTAGCTCGTAGGCAAACTTACAAATAGCTACTATGGGCGGCTTGCATTCAGCTAAGTTGGTGGCGCCTAAATCACACCCCAAATACATAATGGACCCTGGGGGAAGACCTTTAATCACTTCATAAGCAGCCCGGACATCATCGGTAATAGGGAGCGGCAAGCCCAGCCCAAAGATTAAGGGGAAAGCAACTACTATGGTATATACCAGATAAATAATACGGTGGTCTAACTTGCTAAGGCGATGCCATATGGTATTTTCCATCTGCGCTTCCTCCTATTCCTCTCCGCCAAGATAGCTGCGTTCCACACCCACCAGGTTCCGCATGGACTGGGATAGGGAGCCTAGAGTAACCCCTATGCTCATGGCGCGAACGGCAGCATCGTTGACCATTTTGGAGATCCAATCCTGGAGCAGGGGGAACCCACCCCAAATATAAGCGCCTAGGGGAACCGAGCCGATCATCACTATAATAGCCACGACTAAAAGGGCTCCTGCCTCCATACTGCGCACGCGAAAAGAGCGATAACAAGCGCTAACCATGTAGTAGGCATTCAAAGCGTAGACGGTGGAGCTTAAGTTTTGCTGTAAGGAGCTGTAAAAGAAGGTATAGAAGGGGTTTTGGTTATGCCCCACCAGAAAAAAGCCGCTAAAGGCCATGAAGCCAAAGACAAAAACTAACCAGGCGCTGAACATCCAGTTGGTTCTCCTTTGGCTGATATTGCGGAAGTGGATCCGCAGGAGGTTAAGGGAGCCAATGCCTACCGCCCAGGCCACAGAAACGGTAATCGACCGCATAAAATAGCGTTGGGCGAGGTTATTAACAAAAGGTATGTTGAAAAAGGAATCCAGGAGCATGACCAAACCGGCGCCAAAGCCCAAAACCAAAGGTAAGGTTCTTTTCATTAGAGCTCACCCCCTAATACAAGGTCAGCAAATCGCTGACAATGGAGCTGCCGAAAGCGCTGGCGATAATGCCCACCATAATAATACCTACCAGGATTAGTTTGAAGGCGTCCTGGGCGGCGATCATGCCTATGCGGATACGGTTTTTCGACAGATAGGCCGAGGCGACGTAGAGCTCCTCCTGGAGGAGGGTATAATCGCAGGCTGCGATTAAAAAGGGAGTTTGAGCAACGTTAACCTGCCCGGCGATTTGCATGGCGCCGGCGATGCTCCCTTCTTCGGCGAGAATTAGAGCCTCCGAAACAAAGTTGCCAAACAGCATTTGGGCAGCTACCCGTTCCCTTTGGATAATCCCAATACACCCAGAGGTAAAGCCAAATTGGTCGCTGCTGAGATAGCGCACGTCATCCGGTCGAAAGGTCTCCGGTTTACCCACTTCAATATGGGCCATTTGGATGGTAGATAAAGCAATGGGCACCACTTCGTGGAAACGCATGGGCACAATCAGCCGAGTATCGAATTTAGCAGTTTGGTGAGCCACATAACCCATAACCGCAATGGCGGCAAGGGTTGCCGCCGAAATAGCCGAAGCGCCGGTGTTAAAAGTTACCGGGCGTCCCATTTCGGTGGCACGACCAATGGCTTCGTCGATAGCATCCAGCCCGGCAACCCGGCGCAGCTTAGGCATAGGAAGCGTGGTTGCCGTAGCCCGGTAGTATTGTATAGAGACTACCACAGCATAGGAGATAAAGAAGATAATGGTGGCAAGCCCTAAGCGACTGGCGGAGTCGGTTTTTAGCCAGCCGGAAAGCATGGCTGACATTGAACTCCTTAGACTGTTGATATCCATGGAAAGATCACCTCTTTGTAGTTGATAAGGAAACCCTTCTCACAGCTAGCTCAATTTGGCTTCCCTCCCTTACGATAACGGCTAAAGCTAAAAACTCCGACAACATCATTTTCGACAGTAAGTAAAACAATACCTTGCCTTCTTACTAACCCTCTTGCACTTGTCCCTAACCGAACAACAGGGGCGGCAAAGTGCCGCCGCTACAAGGGACTGCATGTACCGCCGTTACAGTGGCGGCAAAGTGCCGCCGCTACAAGGGACTGCATGTGTATAGTAATCAGGAAACCAAAATCATGAGGCTGGTTTTGCTAAATTTTGAACACCTCGGCACGTTCGCCGAGGTGTTCACGTTTACTGCTATAGCATTTTCAGAGTACTAGCAAAGTATCAATCTGTTATACCCGGTGTGGGCATGGTAGTAATCTTTAACTCCATGGTCTAAAAGAGACTGCCAGCTGGAGGCGACAGAACCACCGAAAGCGGCGGCGGTTTCCTGGGGAGGTAGGTCACCTACCATGGCGGTGGTAGCCACAATAAGGGATATGCTGTCCTCGCTATGACCCGGGGTAGGCAGCACCTTAGCCGCTATTCCCTGGCTATGCAAAAACTCTGTGGCTGCGGCACAGGAATAAGGTACCAACTCGGCGGTATTTAAGGGCAGGTACTGCCTGGTGGGATCATTTTTAGGTTGCAAGAAGTAGTCGTTAAGCCAGGATATGGCGGAAAATTGTTCTGCGGTCACCAACATTTTCACCCCATGCCGGCGTAAAATTTCGCTACAGCCCCCGTGGTCAGGATGAAAATGGGAAACCACCAAGCCACAAATTTGTTCATAGGATATGCCTAGCTCTTTAAGCCCGCGCCTAATAACGGGATAGGAATCTTGCCAAAGACAGTCGTATAAAAGATACCTGTCGCCACTGGCGATGATATACATGGTGGCATGCTTGTGAGTTAGAGCATGTATGAGCATGGAGCTTTACCACCTATCTATATTTCCAGCACTCTGCCATCTGAGGTGATGGTGACACTTTGCCAGGGGATCATTTTGCCGCTGTTTTGCAAAGCGGTAATCACCGCTTGTTCCAGTCCGCTGCAGCAAGGCACTTCCATGCGCACAATGGTCACCGACTTAATGGTGTTGGCTTGCAGAATGGCGGTTATTTTTTGGCTATAATCTTCGTTATCCAGCTTGGGGCACCCCACTAAGGTTATACGATTACGCATATAATCATGATGGAAGTTGCCATAAGCAAAAGCGGTGCAGTCAGCCGCTACCAGTAAATGAGCATTCTGGAAATAGGGCGCGTTAGGGGGAACCAACTTAATTTGGCAGGGCCACTGCCTAAGCTGAGAGGTCACACTTGCATTAGCCGAAAGGTTCTGGGGCAACGGAGGCTGGGGGTTGCCAACAGGTGGCAGGGATTGCGCCTGGGTGCTGGGACAGCCAGGCTGAGGCGCAGCGCTGGCGGTACTGTGCGGTGGCGCTATGGCTTGCACCTGGGTGCCCGCACAACCACAGGCTAGAGTATCGGGAGTAGAGCTGCCCACGGCTTCCCTCGGGGTGAAAGATATGGCAGAGGTAGGACAAACCGGCAGGCAGTTGCCTAAACCGTCACAATGGTCTTGGCGCACCAGCTGAGCCTTGCCGTTGACGAGCTCAATAGCCCCTTCCTGGCAGGCGTTGACGCAGAGACCGCAGCCGATACATTTGTCAGCATCAATCTTAATAGTTTGGCGAGTCATGAAAACGCACCTCTTTCTCTGGGGGTTGATTTGCAAGCTCATAATACTACAATGTCAGTTGCCGATTCGGTGGTAATTACCACCAAAAAAGATTTTTATTATAATCAAACTGTAGAAAAACCAGTTTCCTATTCTTTGTTTCTACCTAAATTATCTTAAAGGGAAAAAGAACTGCTTTGGGGCGACATGCGCGTCCAAAATCAAATTTTTTCACGAGAACAGATCCTAATACGCCAAAGAACGCACTCTTAAGGCGAGAGACTGAAGACTTTTCCTTCAGCCTCATAATAGAATTTTTTTTCTCAGGTAGTTCTCAACTCAACGAAGACAATAGTATGGGTTCAACTGTATCAGTAAAAACATTGATCGTTGCATAATCAAGTTTGCTTGCTCTCTCCTTAGGGTCAACCCACAGCTCCAAAAAGAAGCTAATCCCTCTTTTGCTCCCATTGGAAACCGCTTCCCAACTAAGAATAGCCGACTCGGCGTAAACATCAACTTCTTCAATTATGTCGGTGTTTTTGAAGCGTAGCTCAAGAAGAGCAACTTCATCCATGTCCACAGTGAAGTAGTTTTGAATCCAATTACATAGATAAATCGTTATGACAAGCTCTTTTTCAGATTGGTTATA
>WREE01000087.1 GCA_009779515.1 Symbiobacteriaceae bacterium | reverse complement strand
GCCGAATTGGCTATGAAAATAGCGGAAGTTTGGCAGTCATGTAACGGCTTTCTGCATAGTATTGCCCATGCTAACCGGGAAGATTTGGGAGGAGACTACTACCAAGTTTCCCGGGAAGGTTTTCTCCACGCGATGAATATCTCTGCTTATTCTTTTACCGCTCTCACCCGAGCACTTTTACCTTTACTGCAGGAGGGGTCATCTTTAGTCACCCTTACCTATCTGGGAGCGGAAAGAGCTGTAAACAATTATAATGTTATGGGGGTAGCTAAAGCTGCTCTGGAATCATCAGTTCGTTTTTTAGCGCGAGATTTGGGTCCGAAAAGGATACGGGTTAACGCTCTTTCCCCCGGAGTCATTAAAACTTTGTCTGCTCGTGGTATACCTGACTTTACCTCCCTGCAAGATTACTTCCAGAGTCGGGTGCTGTTGCCGGACGCTTTTACGGCTGAAAGTGTAGGAGGAAGTATGGTCTATCTTTTTAGCGACTTAAGCCTCATGGTCACCGGCGAAGTCATCCATGTCGACGCAGGCTTCCATATAACTGTATAATTTCTCGCCTTAAGAGTGCGCTCTTCGGCGAATTAAGTTATGTTCTTGTAAAAAAGTTTGCTTTTTGACGCACAGGTCGCCAAAAAGCGGATACTTTTATCTCTTTGAGGTAAGTTAGGTATAGAACAAAAAACATGAAACCGGGGTTTTTTAGTCTAGCCCTGCGCTAAAGTTAGCGCAGGGCTAGACTTTTCGTATATACGAAGGAATCTGCTTATTGCAAGTCTAAATGTAACAGGGAGAAAATGCTCTATTTATTTCACACTCAAGGAGGGTGCCTATGTCTGGGGAGTTTCTGTTACGTCTTACCGCCGAAGATATCCCATCTTTCACCCCACCGTTAGATCCCGCATATCGTCGAGCGCCACGCCGTAGCTCGAAGCTCTCGGCAGAGGATATAGCTTTAGCTTTAAAAAACGCTCTGCGCTATGTACCACCGGAATACCATCAGGAGTTGGGGCCGGAGTTCCTGCAGGAACTACTTACCACCGGGCGTATCTATGGCTACCGCTTCCGTCCCACCGGGCATTTATATGGCAAACCTATTGACGAATACCCCGGTAAGTGCCTGGAAGGTAAAGCCTTCCAGGTGATGATCGATAACAATTTGGACTTTGCTACGGCTCTCTACCCTTACGAATTGGTTACCTACGGGGAGACGGGTCAGGTCTGCCAGAACTGGATGCAATATCGCCTGCTTAAAAAGTATTTGGCTGTGCTCACCTCAGATACCACCCTGGTGGTGGAATCGGGGCACCCTTTAGGGCTCTTTCAATCCCATAGCTTAGCCCCTCGTGTCATTATCAGTAACGGGCTTCTGGTGGGGATGGCCGACGATTTAGAAAGCTTTAAGCGCTTGGCGGCCTTAGGAGTTTCCAATTATGGTCAGATGACTGCCGGGGGGTGGATGTATATTGGGCCTCAGGGGATTGTCCATGGCACCTATAACACTGTTCTTAATGCTGCCCGGCGCATTCAACCTGGCGCCGAAGATATGTCCGGGCTTATTTTTGTCTCTTCGGGCTTGGGTGGCATGTCGGGAGCGCAAGGCAAAGCTGGCAAAATTGCCGGTGGGGTAGCTTTAATCGCCGAGGTAGATCCCAGCCGAGTGCAAACCCGCCACCAACAAGGCTGGATCGATGAAGTAACCTATACTCCCCAAGAAGCTATGGCTAAAGCGGTAGAGTATAAAAATAGCCGCCGGGATGTAGCTCTGGCTTACCAGGGCAATATTGTGGAGCTTTTAGAGCATGCTGTGGAGCAGGGGATTAAAATCGATTTACTCTCCGACCAAACCTCTTGCCACGAAGCCTACGAAGGAGGCTACTGCCCGGTGGGGATGAGCTTTGCCGAGCGCACCCGCCTGTTGGCTGAAGACCGGGCAGCTTTCGCTGCGGCGGTAGATGTGGGGCTAAAACGACACTACGAAGTAATTAAACAGCTTACCGCTCAAGGCACCTACTTCTTCGATTACGGCAACAGCTTCATGAAAGCTATTTACGATGCTGGGGTAACGGCTATAGCCAAGAACGGGGTCGATACCCTGGACGGTTTTATCTGGCCTTCCTATGTGGAAGATATCTTAGGTCCGGAGCTCTTCGACTTCGGTTATGGTCCCTTCCGCTGGGTTTGTCTCTCCGGTAAAGAGGAGGATTTACAGCGTACCGATCAGGCAGCTATGGAAATTATCGATCCTCAAAGGCGTTACCAGGACAGAGATAACTGGGTGTGGATTCGGGATGCCGCTAAAAATGCTTTAGTAGTAGGAACGAAAGCACGCATTCTTTATCAAGATGCTATGGGGCGCACCCAAATCGCCTTGCGTTTTAACCAACTGGTGCGGGAAGGGGTTATCGGACCGGTCATGCTGGGGCGCGACCATCATGATACCGGTGGCGCCGATTCTCCCTTTAGGGAGACGGCTAACATTAAAGATGGCTCTAATCTAACTGCGGACATGGCAGTGCAGTGCTTCGCCGGCAATGCCGCCCGCGGCATGTCCCTGGTAACCCTCCATAACGGAGGCGGGGTAGGGATTGGTAAAGCTATCAACGGGGGCTTCGGTTTAGTCCTGGACGGTTCGGAGCGGGTAGATACTATTTTGCAAATGGCTATCCCTTGGGATGTTATGGGGGGAGTAGCACGCCGTGCCTGGGCGACTAACGAAAATGCTCTAGCCACTGCTGAAGAGTGGAACGAAAAATATAATAACGAAGGTAATAACCGCATAACTATTCCCTATCTGGCAACTCCTGAACTGTTACAGGAAGTTTTAACTCAACACCATCTTGAGGTGCAAAGCTTTTTAGCCCAAGTGAAACGGATATATGGCTAAATATAACCTACCCCAGAGTGTAAGCTACGAAGCGGCAGACAACACCCTGGTTATTCTCGACCAGCAAAAGCTCCCTCAGGAAATAGTTTATCTCTCCCTGACTTCTTTGGAGGAGGTTTGGCAGAGTATTAAGGAGCTAAAAGTGCGGGGAGCGCCGGCTATCGGTATCGCTGCCGCTTGGGGGCTTGCTTTGCATATCCAAAAGCAGGCAAGTGGCGGGGTAGAGCTAGATAGTATCTTTCAGCTTGCCAGGAGTTACCTGGCAAGCTCACGTCCCACAGCGGTCAACCTCTTTTGGGCACTGGATAGAATGGCTCGCTGCTGGGAGCTGGGCTTAGCCCAAAGCCAGAGCCTAACCGCGCTAAAGGCCGCTTTGCTGGGGGAGGCTGCTGCCATTCAGGAGGAAGATGCTGCCATGTGTGCCGCTATTGGTGAACATGGGCTCTCTTTACTCGAACCGGGGATGCGGTTGTTAACCCACTGCAATGCGGGAGCTTTAGCCACTGCCAGGTATGGAACCGCCTTAGCCCCTATCTACTTGGGGCAGGAGCGGGGGTACAACTTTTCCGTCTTTGCTGATGAAACTCGTCCCTTGTTGCAGGGAGCTCGCCTAACCACCTGGGAGCTGCAGCAGGCTGGGGTGGAGGTAACTTTAATTTGCGACTCCATGGTCGCCAGGCTCTTCACGCAGTTTAAAATAGATGCTGTTTTGGTGGGAGCTGACCGGATAGCCCAAAATGGGGACACGGCTAATAAGATCGGGACGCAAGGGGTGGCGCTGTTAGCCCAGCACTTTAAGATCCCTTTCTATGTTTTAGCGCCTACTTCCACGGTGGATCCTGCCACTCCCCGAGGCGAGGCTATGGTTATCGAAGAGCGAGACCCTACCGAAGTAACTACCATCGGCGGTGTCACCGTAGCGCCTGCCGGTGTCAAAGTCTATAACCCAGCTTTTGATGTTACCTCTGCTGCTCTAATTTCTGCCATCATCACCGAGAAAGGTGTTTATTCATATCCGTATATGTTTTAAGAGGTGATTAGCATGTCTATTGGCAGTTACGATCAGGTTAACAATTTGCATCTAGATATCCTCAGGGAGATAGGTAACAGTGGTGCCGGCAATGCGGCAACCGCTCTTTCCATGATGCTGGACCGTCGCATAGAAATGGCACCTCCTATTGTCCGTCTAACCCCCATTGCCGATATTGCTAACGCTCTGGGAGGACCGGAGGTTATGGTGGTAGGTATTCTTTGCCATCTAGCGGGAGACCTGGAAGGTATGATGATGTTTGTCCTGGAGCAAGCCTTTGCTCACCAAATCATCAACCAGCTGCTGATGCGGGAAATTTACAGCTACGAAGATATGGACGACATGGATTTTTCCGCTATTCGCGAAATTGGCAATATTATGGCAGGCGCCTTCGCCACCGCTTTAGCCTCTCTCACCGGGTTGACCATCGAGCTGGATGTACCCGGCATTGCTATCGACATGGCAGGGGCTATTATGAACGTACCCGCGGTAGCTTTCGGTACTTTGGGAGACTATGCGCTTTATATAGAAGAAGATATCATCGAGGGGACGCAGCAGCTGAAAAGCCGCCTACTCTTAATCCCCACTTTGGACTCTTTAAATGCTATCATGCGCTCTTTGGGATTTGGAGCATAGGGAGTTATGAGCAAGACAGTTATTGGTATTTCGGATCTTAATATTGCCGATCCTCCGGGGGAAGGTAGCGTCATAACTTACGCCCTCGGCTCCTGTATCGCTATCTGCTTGTATGATTCTGTCGCCAAAATCGCCGGGATGGCCCATATTATGTTACCTGCCAGCAAGGAGTGTCCTACCGACCGGAATATGAAAAAGTTTGCGGACACCGCAGCCGTGGAGTTAGTCCGCATGATGGAGATGCGCGGAGCCCGTAGGGTGCGGATGAAGGCTAAAATTGCCGGTGGGGCGCAAATGTTTAAAGTCCTCAGCGATGCTGCCAACATTGGACGGCGTAACACCCAAGCTACCAAGGATATTTTACGTTCTTTATTAATTCCCATCGTAGCCGAAGATACCGGTGACGATTTTGGGCGCACTGTAGAGTTTTTCAGTGCAAATGGCATTCTTCAAGTGCGCACCGCCAAAATGGGCAACTGGGAGCTTTAAAATAACAACTGTATATATAGTAGGAGGGTGAATTTGGAATTTATGAATGAAAATCTTAATGTCACCTACATACTGTTCATTCTTACTGCCCAGAAAGAACGCTACGGCGAAATTAAAGAGTGGTTGCAAGAGCGTCATACCGTTGTCCTCCTGGGGAACCTGGATGACTTAGAGGAAGCCTATTTCCAGCAGGATCCTCATGCCATTTTAATGGACGAAACTTGCACGGGAGATAACTTAGCGCTCATCCTGAGCAATATCCGCTTAAAAAGCGATGCTGGCATTATGTATTGTCTCAGTAACCCTGCTGCTTCTCCCAGTTTGGCTGAGCTATTTAGTATGGATGTATCCGAAGTGCTGCTACCTACCCTTCCCATAGAAGAGCGCTACGCTCGTATCCTCAACCAGCTAAGAAACGGCGAAAAAGCCGTGCAGATGCGCGAGGCTTATCGGGAGCTTTATTTGCATTACGAGCAAGTGATGCAGCAAAACGAGGAGTTGGAACTGCTCTCTAAAGCCGATGCCTTAACAGGGCTCTTTGGGCGTCGCTATATGATGCGCAAGCTCCAGGAGGAATCTGCCAGGAATCAGCGTTCGCGTTTGAACTTTTCGGTGCTTATCTGTAGTCTTGACAGATTTCCTGAACTTAGTAATCGCTACGGTAAAGTGGTCTGCGACAGGATTATTAAAGAGGTAGCCACCATGCTCTCGAACTCTTGTCGAGCTTACGATATTGTTGCTCGCTGGAGCGAGGAGCAGTACATGCTGCTTCTACCCGAAACCGATTTGGTTTGGGCATTTGTTGTAGCGGAGCGTTGTCGCCGTAATATTGAACGCTATTATTTGGAAGAACAAGGAGAGCCGGTACCTCTCACCCTATCGATAGGGTTAGCGGAGTTTCACCAAAACGACGGCGTGGGAGGCTGTTTGCGTCGCACCGAGCAGGCTCTGAAAGAAGCTATCCTTCGAGGCACTAACACAGTTGTCTATTGTGATACCGCTGGGGGAGAGCTCAACTACCGCACCTATAAAGCTGCCGTAGACGGGGCTATATCAGGTTTTTAGGACCGAAGGCGTGGAGGAGTAAGTGGCTTAGGGGAGTTGCCTGTAGCTGGTTTTCGTTGGTACCCCAAATGACGATAAGCTCCGGAGCGAATTCGTTGAGCATTTGCCGACACACCCCGCAGGGGGTAGGTGCTCCTTGGCTCCCTGCCACGGCTATGGCGACAAACTCTCTGTTTCCTGCGGTAATGGCCTTGACTAAAGCTGTGCGCTCAGCACAGATTCCGGCACTAAAGCTGGCATTTTCTACATTGCATCCGGTATGAATAGAGCCATCTTGAGCCAGGAGAGCCGCTCCTACTTGAAAGTTGGAGTAAGGAGCATAGGCTTTCACCAGCATGCTTTGAGCTATTAAAAAAAGCTCCTTTTGTTTTAGCGGGGTCATGATCTCACCTCGGTCTAGTATTTATTATTTCTAAGGAGCAGATCGGTATGTCATCTATCTATCCGGCAGATTATCCGGTAACCGAGGGGGAATTTTGGACAGCTCGCCAGCGGCAAATGTCACCTCTACACGAAATATCCTACCGAGCCTGTTTCAAAGCCGAGCTGCCTGCCTGGTTTATCCAACGCTATACCCAAGAAGGAGAGGTAGTCTACGACCCTTTCGCCGGGCGGGGAACGACAGCAGTACAAGCCTCGATCATGGGTAGGCGCTTTATCAGTAACGATATAAACCCTTTGGCACGGATACTGGCAGAGCCGCGTATTTCTCCTCCTCCCTTAGCTGCCATTGCCAGGCGTTTGGAGGAAATAGATTTATCGTCTCCCCAGGGCAGGGAGAAAGGGGAGAATGAACCGGATTTGGAAGCCTTTTTCAATTTGGAAACTCTTCAGGAAGTGCGCAATTTGCGCTCTTACTTGCACCAGAGGAGAGTAGGTGGGAGGGAAGACACGCTGGATGCCTGGATCCGTATGGTGGCAACCAACCGTTTAACCGGTCACTCCAAAGGCTTCTTTTCGGTCTATACCCTTCCCCCTAATTTGGCTACCAGTCCGGAGCGCCAGCGTAAAATAAATGCCAAGTATAACAACGACTTTTCCGTATATAAAAACGTCAAAGAAATTATTTTTAGTAAAAGCCGCCTGCTTTTAAAAGAGGAACCTACGGGGCGAATTGGGACGCAAGGTATCTTTTTATCTTGTGATGCCGGGGAGACTTTAGCCATTCCCGAACATAGCGTGAAGCTGGTGGTTACCTCGCCACCTTTTTTAACCAATGTGCAGTATGATGCCGATAATTGGCTACGCCTCTGGTTTAACTGTTTGGATGTGAACGACTTAAAAGCCGCTCTTACTCAGACCCCTCATTTGGCAGAATGGCAGGCTCTTATCCGCCGCACCTTTGCCGAATTTCGGCGTATTCTTACCCACGATGGTTGGGGCGCCTTTGAGGTAGGAGAAATTCAAAAGGGACGTCTCCGTTTAGACGAAGTGGTTTTTCAGTTACTTTTAGAAACAGGGCTCCTGCCCCAGGAGACCATGGTTAACAGCCAAAAATTTTCCAAAACCTCCAATATCTGGGGTATTAGTAACAACACCCAGGGGACTAACAGCAACCGCATTGTGCTTTTTCGCCAAGGGCTTTAAAGCATCTGAGGCTGATAGATGGGAGCTACCCGCTCCCAAACCCCAGACTCCCACCCCACACACACGTGCGCGGTGACCCCGGGTCTATCGTGTATACACATTCCAGCGGGACGATTGCCATCGTCCCCTACGAAATGACCGCTGCTACATTGAAACAACCCAATCGTCTTTTAACCGTACCTTATTAGTCCCTGCACCATATAAGCGATGGATTTTCGTAGGGGCAGATGGCAATCTGCCCGTGCACCATATAAGCGATGGATTTTCGTAGGGGCAGATGGCAATCTGCCCGTGCACCATATAAGCGATGGATTTTCGTAGGGGCAGATGGCAATCTGCCCGTTGATGTGGAGTAGAAGCTCGTTTCGATCATGCTATGGGTGAACGTAGTTCATGGGCTTCTACCCTCGCTATTTGGCGAAGCTGCAGCTAGTTGCTCAAGGCTAGGGCGGTTCGGGGTGGGGTAGCTTAGCTTCTGGTGGTGCCACCGTTTTCCTGACTGGAAGCTACGGCGAAGGGTAGCATCGAGAGAAGTAAATCGTTGGCTTCGTCTTCACCTGTCCCCTTGCGAGCAGGCAGGGCGATAATGGTGATGAGCCCTTTCGTGGCTTCCAGCTTAACCTCCATGCCGGTTTGCAATACGGTGCTGGCATTGGCAACCCCCATCAAGGCAGGTACTCCAAAGATACGCCCCATGGTAGACAGGAGCTTATCGGGGTCGGCTGGTTCGATGATGAGCCCGCCGGCATAAGCCAGACGCGGTCCCCAGCTGGGTTGAAAATCTTTGAGCACGAAAATATCCCCGCGATCGGCACCGGCAATATTATCTTCTT
>WREE01000086.1 GCA_009779515.1 Symbiobacteriaceae bacterium | reverse complement strand
GTGCTGGAAAAGAACCCTAATGTGGTAGCCGATCTATCTGGTTTGTTGGTGGGCAAGTGCCACATGCCACAGTTTCTCAACTACCAACAGGGGTATGTGGAGCAACTCAAGCTCTGGCTAAAGTATATTGACAACTTCGACAAGATACTATTCGGCACTGACTGGCCTCTAGCTAACTACCAAGACTATATCGAATTCACCAAGGCAATTATCCCTGAAGAACACTGGGAAAAAGTTTTTTATCTTAACTCAAAGCGTATCTTTGGGCTCTAACCCTACCATAAAGAGGCTGTGGCAGCATTTAGCTGCCACAGCCTTTCTCGCCTCAGAGTGCGCTCTTCGGCGAATTAAGAAGTGTTCCTGCGAAAAAGTTTGCTTTTTGACGCGCATGTCGCCAAAAAGCGGATACTTTTATCCCTTTAAGATAAGTTAGACAGGAAACAATGAACAAGAAACCGGTTTTTTTAAGCCTCTTTGTCTTATTTAATGCAAGTTATTTTGAAGCTATCACCAGGGTTACCCTTAAAGAGAAGTAGGTCGCCTTCCGCTAGGATCACTGACTGGTTACCGGTAATGCGGGAGTGGCATTTAAGGTGGGAGGGAGGAGGAGGTGCATCTTCAGGAGGAGGTTCAGGTTTTTTCTCCTGCTCCTTATCTTGCTTATCCTCATCCTTCTTGGGTTCTTCCCGTTTAGCGTAAGCTGCAAAGAGCCCCCCCTCAGGTATTTCGACATTAATTGTATAACCTTCGCTCTCTTTATCAATCAGATAGTAAACCGCATACCCTTCACTCTCGACCACGACCTCCTCCAGAGAGGTGGCGAAGGTAGGGATTTCATCAACCCTCATAAGTCTCAAATCTTTGGTATATAGTAACTCTTTCCCGCCCTCGACGACAAATTGCAAATCACCCACATCACGGAAGACCAAGACATTTTTAGCGAAGTTAGCATCAACAATTTTGTTGCCTCCTGCAGCATAGCCTTGCTCGATATCTACGGTCATTTCCAGAGTATTTGCCAATGAGAGATTAGCAAACTGCCCGCTGCTGACTAAATCGTTGAGGACAATGTAGCGCTTACCTTGGCGCTTAGCCCAAGCGTCTGCCACTTCCGGTGCTAAAGGGTTAGGAACCATCTTCTGGAAGAGGAAAGAGTGGGCGTGGCGCTGACCAATATCCGGGTAGCCAATTACCAAATCCCCCTGCAGAAAGGTGTAACCTGCTTCCGTGGCCACAAAACGAGCTGTTATCTTGCCATCGGGACTGACAAACTTACCTTTGCCATCGTAAACATACTGCTGAGCAGGGACCATCCCCCTCATCTCCGGTAAAGATATGGCATCCTCTTCGATAGCAAGAGTTACATATCTGCCACTGTTCGCGTAGAGACCAGCATGAGTATAAGTTTCTGGTGGCACGGTCTCCTTAACCGGAGCTTTATATTCCGGTTCCTCCGGAAAAGCTGACACAATACCGTACTCTAAGAGGGCGCATTTAAGTAACTCCACCACTAAAATAGCATTGGTCATGGAAGAGGCTCCGGCAGAAACAGAGGCAGCAGCTATATCCAGTTCGGGAATAAGAACCAGAGAGGCATGATACTGCATAGTATCGCCACCCTTGTTGAGAGCGGTAAAACCTACTTTGTTGAAGGGATGGACATGCACCAAGTCGTAGCCCAAGCCATAAGCAGTACTGCCGTCTTGCTCCTCATCAAGAGGCCAGAAAGCACAATTCTGATATTCCGGGTTAGCCATCATTGCAGCAGCTTTAGCTGAGAGTATCTTTTTACCACTCAGCACTTCGGCGAATAAGCAGAGATCCTCCGCTGTAGATAAAATCCCCCCGGTACCTAAAATATTCGTACTTTCATAGGGGAGATTACCCTGGAAAAGGTTAGGCATGACATGACGCGCGCGATGCGAACGATCTGGCTCGTTGGCAGGTCCCCTGGTATTCTTGATGCCCAAAGGTTCAAAGAAATGGATATTTAAGAATTCGATATAGCTGATGCCACTGATACGCTCCACAAGAATTTCCAACATAGTAAAACCATCGTTACAGTATTCGGAGAAGGTACCTGGGTCGTATTTGAGCGTGGCTACTTGCAAGTTTTTAAGTAAGTTGTCGTGGGAATAAGTGTTGACGTCATCCATGAGGATGCCACCTTTAAAATGGGTACCGTAAATCCCGGAGGAATGATTCATCAGATGACGAATAGTAATCCCCTCATAACGGGGGTCGGCCATGGTAAACTCGGTTACATATTGCTTATAAGGTTGATCGATATCCAACAACCCCTGATCCATTAGCAGCATGGCAGCTGCTGTCACAAAGACCTTACTGACCGAACCGACACCGTAGGTATCTTGGGAGTCTAAAGGCTTACTCTCCTCCCAGTCGAACTTACCTACCGACTCCGAGAGGACAACCTCCCCCCGATAGCGCACAGCGTACTGCACACTAGTAGCTTTGAGCTGCTTAATGGTGGCAGCAGCAATACCCGCTGCTTTCTCCTTAACACTGGCTGATAACATTGCCATAGACCGAACGTCCTTTCTATTTTTCTATGAGGAAAACATTTTGCAAATAAAAGGAGCTACCAGGGTATACAGTAGCAGAGGAATAAAAAGCCAGGCACGCCATAGGATAAAAAAGAGGGTCACCACTCCCACCCCGAGGCAAATCCCCAGGGGAGTAGTGAGCAGAGGCACACTCTTTAATCCGGGGTAAGGGATATGGCTCACCATAAGCCAGGAGAGTAGCAGAGCCAAGGCAACTGCACCATAACTGGTAATCCACATCCAGGAGAGGGAGCAAAGGGCTAATACGCCACCGGCGGCAGTGATAGGCATACCGGTAAAGTGTCCACCGGAAGCGGGAGGTGTGGTATTAAAGCGAGCCAGGCGTAAAGCCCCACAGACCGGGAAAAGTATGAGGGTTGGCAAAATATAAATGGAGGTAACCCCGACAATTTGTTGATATAGTAAAAAGCTAGGCGCTACTCCAAAAGTAACCAGGTCGGCTAGAGCATCCATCTCTTTACCAAAGTCGCTGCTGACTCTCCATAGGCGAGCTAGAGCGCCATCCAAAGCATCCCAAACCATACCTCCGATGATGCACCAAGCTGCCAGTTGGTGGAAGTGGTGCTGAGTAGCGACTAAAGCCAGCATGCCCATCGCCAAGTTTAAAGAACTACATACATTGGGGACAGCCTTCCTCCATTTTGAGCTATGGCTAATAGCCTCACCTCCTGTGTTTCACCTCAACGCAACCGGTAATGCCGTCACTGTAAAACTTGCCATCGACTTCAGTTTATGTAACTTCCGGTATGTATACTAACCCTGCCTGAGTTTACCGCCACGGTAATGACATAACCGTGGCGGTCTACCCTGCCGGGGTTAGTTTTACTGTCTTCACTGGTTAAAAGAAGCACTGCGTTAAATCCAGCACCAGGGTCACCACCTGCTATAACCGGTGTCCCCCGAAAGGCGGTAAAACCGAGAGAGGCATCTCCCGCTGCATCAAAGCGGATCCCTGTTGGGAGTTTATATCTCTCCTTAAGTGGCTGCCTCCCTGCTGCGTACTCTCCGTAAATACTGATTTCCCCATCCTGCGTCCAATAGGTGATAGTTACCTGGATCCCCTGGGAGCGGGCAAAGCTTTGAGCCAAGCGGTATTCGTTAGCTACTGCCTCAGCCGCCAAACGCAACTGATATAGCTCTGTGGTACCTAGCATAGTGGGCATAGCAATAACACTGAGCAGCACCGCTATAGCCAAAGCCAACATGAGTTCAATTAGCGTAAACCCCTGGTGTTGGCAGCTCCTGTTGGGCGGTCTCGACCATATCTTCAGACGGAGCAACAACTCTCCCCCCTATTACTGTCCCACAAAAGGATTGCTGCGAGATGATGACCCACCGGCGGGAGGAGAGGTCGATGTACCTCCGCTCTGACCCCAAAAAACCAGTTCCAAATTCATGGTATAGCCAGCCTCAGACCCATCACTGCCATAGTTCCAGCTGATAACTTGCATCAGGTGTTGCTCCGGATTCTCTAAGCGCCCTAGAAACCCGGCGATATTATGGTATCCGCCGTTAATACGTAAACGTACAGGAAAGGACAACAGCTGGTTAGCACTGCTGGCACTGCCAAAGGAAATTTCACCAATGATAACTTCGTTTAAGATGGCGACATTTTCCAGAAACTGCATTATAAACATATTATCCAGGTGACTGGGCAAAGTATAAACTGTGTTGGGCAAATTCGCCAAATCAGGGCGTTGTTCCAAATGCCGCAATTCCTGGGAAGCTAAATCTATTTGGTAGTTTAACGACTGCTCCAGATGCCACAAAGGTATCCACAACCACAGGATAAAAATAGTAAAGGCGGCGATAGCGAAAAGAAAAGCAACGATTTCCCGAGTTTGCTGGGAAACGCGGTCATCTCTAGCTACCATCATACCCCTCCTCTCCCGGAATGATTCTGGAAGCAGGATGCAGCAGAGAGGTAACCGTTAGCGTAAAACTATAACGCACTTGGGCATGAGCATAAATTACCGGAGATAAAGATTGCAGGCGATAGGCAGGATCCTGCTCCAGATAGCGCAGCATATTGGCGATACCTTGTAAGCTGGAGCTGGTACCCTGGAAAACAATCACCCCACTACTGTCTGCTTGCATACCACTGAGAACTACCTCGGAGGGAAGCCAGCTGAGGACACTGCTTATCGTCTGGCTAACTACCTTTTGCCTGCTTTTAAGATCGAGAATAAAACCTTGCTGCTCCCGCAGAGCAGCATCTCGGAGCCAAGATTCCTGCTCTTCCTGAGCCACCCCCCAAACCAAGGAGAGGTTTTCTGTGGCTATAGCTAAGGTTTCTTCCAGAGCTACTACCCTTTGGTATTTCTGCCATAAACCTGTACTGCATATTAAAGATGCCATAATGCAGAGCAATAGTGGCAAATGGGAAATAAAACGAATTTTGGGGGGTTCAATAAAATTATACCGCATCTTCCACCTCCCGTAGCGCCAAACCTAACGCCACGACCTGCCGCGGCGTTAAAGAGGTAGCCTTACCGGCATCTTTAAAGTGGTGTTGTAAAATATTCTCCCCACTGAGAACAGTGGCATTGGTCTCCAGGAGATCGGCACTGAGCAAAACCCGTTGGATATCGTGTAGCTCCCCAGCAATATTATCATTATCTTCGGCGTCTATATAGATTAAGCTTTGAAAACAGGTGATGTTGCTCCCTTGCAACTCCTGAAGTAGGGAAGTTAAGTATTCGCTGCCAAAGAGATGATGAAGCATTAACGCACGCTGATGGAAACGGCTACAGATATACTGTTCACCTAATCGCTCGATAACAAGAGTGTCAGCGAGATTTGGCGGTAGCAGAGGAAAGGCGGCGCGAAAGATAGCCGTAGCTCGAAGCTCGATAGACTGAGGTGATAGTCCCAAGCGGCGCAGATGGTTATACTGCTGATCTAACTCTTCTTTTTTCATAAAGACCACCATCAAACGGGTTAAGGCTTGGGTATCGGATAGGTCAGTGGCTAATTCAACGGAGGTGGTTACCCAATTTTCGTTATACCAGGAAAACTGGTATTCCAGTTCGTAGGGGAGCGCCGCTTTAGCTTCCTGGGGTGTCAAGCTCGGTATCTCCAACTCACGAAAAATTAAAAGCTCCCCGGTACAGGCGCCGTATACAGGAAAACGACGCCAACGGGAGCGATAGCGAGCTATAAACTCATTTTGACGCTGCATCTCCAGGCTATCGTGAGCCACTAAGGCTATCCGTCCCTTACCACCACGAAGTTGCACATAATGAATTCCCCAGGGAGAGATGTCACACCCTAAATAGGAGCGACGCCCATATGCTGTAAAAAAATGGATAAGGGTATCTAAAAAAGCCACCAGAGCCACCCCATACAAGGAGATAGCCGCCCAGCGCAAACCCAGTGGGTGTAGCCTATAAAGCGCTATGCAAGCCAGAGCTGCCAAGGCCATAAGTGTAGTATAAAATGCGCGCATAAGCTATCTTCCTTTCAAGGAGTTGCTGCCAGAGGAGCCATATTCCGCAACCAAATAGAAAAGTTGCGAAGAGAGGTACCACAGGAGAGGGTTATCTCCAACATAGCCTCTTCTTCATGTAAGATGCAGCTCATGGTGGGTAGCAGACTCTTTTCAGCGGCGGCAAAAGTAGCCACCGGGGTTTGGTAGCGCCCTTTATAATCTAAATCCCAGGAACAAACTTCGAAAAAATGGGCAACTTTATCGTCTGCAGAGATGAAAAAGACCAACTCCCGGGTATCGATGGTGCCCACATTATCCTTTGTCACTTCAAAGCTTTGACGGGCAACCAACTGTGCCGGATTATAGAGATCGGCTTCATACAAACGTATTTGCTGACTACCCGGCAAGGTATAAAGAAGCCTATTTTGCACCACATTTAAAAACTGCTCGGCGTTGTTACTGGCGACTGCTTCGGTAGCCAGAGTAAAAGCCTGCCATTGCATACCCACCAGCCCTAGGGTTATGATGCTAAAGATAGCCAGAGCAAACAGCATTTCGATAAAAGTAAAGCCAGATTGGTCAGTATGCCACAGCGACGGTGAGTTCATTACTGCGATCTCTCCCTCGGCGGTCTTTCCATTTAATGGTAACACTATATCGACTCAGAGTGGCATGGTTAATATTTATTGCCGTAGCCGAAGAAGAGGCTGTTAACGCTCTTATTTCTAAAGTATAGGCGCCTCCCGGGAAAAAAGGTACCGAACTGTAGACTTCCCAGAGCATGGGACTCTCCCCCACTACGGCGCTGATATTATATGAAGTGGTTAGGGGGTGACCGGTAGAAACATTCTCACTGTACAACCCTCCAGGCTTCAGCAAAAAAATGTCGCTTTTATGCCCGGCGCGAATTTCTTCCACGATATCGTGCAAACGTATATTTACCGTAGCCTGCTCCCGGTCGTCGATGGAAAAGAGATACTGATTCTGGAGCCAGTTGATCACCGGCACAGCTATGGCGACTAATAAAGCCATAGCCATCAGTGTTTCGATAAAAGTAAAACCGTGGGATGGCTCAGCCTGATATCTACGCATAGTATTTACTCCACTGTGGGGTCATAAATCCGCCACTGGCTAAAAGACGGCAGGGTTAACAACTGTGGCCAAATGAAGGAGGCTGCTGGCACCCGACTCTTGGTCAAAGGAGTAGCCCAGAGGAGATCGGTATTTTGCATCTCCAACTCGCCGCAGTAAAGTGCTCCGTCCAGCTGCCACCGAGCGCCTTGCTCGCTATTGATAATAATAACTCCTTCGGGAGGAGTCCAGAAGAGACCATAAAAAGGGACAGCATCAAAAGAGAGAGGCTCGGTGTTCCAGACAATACGTTCGGTGGCAATGAGCCAGACTTCAGGCAAAGCTTCTTCGTTAGTAGGATAACGAAAATTACCGGATACGATAATATCGTTGGCGATGAACACTAGCGAGCTTGCGGTGATATCTAGGTAACCAAAGGGGTCATCCCCTAACTCCAGGGAATCGAAAAGATAAACAGTATACTCTTCCGCGGCAAATTGTTCGCTAAAAGCAGGCCACAAAGCTTTAAGCTCTTCTTCGGTACAAGGGTCAATATCGATAACTTCTTCCAGAGGTAGAAAGCCCAGCTCTTCATGGGAGTAAAACCTTGTTCCAGCCTCTTGAAGGATACTATTAGTTATCGGGGTTGTCCGAATACGATAATGCTTGGTAATTTCCTCCTCAGCATAAACCACTTTGGTTACTGGATTCCAGTTAAGAAGGGGGTTTAAGTATGTTTCCACAGGGGGGATTAACCTTCCACTCCCTTTGATTGCCCCGGCAATAGCTAAGGCGGAGAAACATCCTTCATCTAAGGAAGGTAAGATAGCTTCTAATCGCCTCTTCCCTTGCGTAGGAGGTTCACCAAAACTACCGGTGCTTTGGACTAACCAGCCTGCTCCCTGGGGACGAAAAAAAATATCGGCACTGTCGTTACCACTTTTCCATTGTCCCGGACTATTCTCCCGTGGTAAACGATTTAGGGTATCGCTTTCCCCTTCTTGCAAAGCCTTGAGCCAGAGCATACGAGCATATTCCAAGCCATTTTCCGCATTGGTACTGGCTCTAAGAAGTAAATAGTTATTAGCTGTTATCGTCTGGCGTTGCATTAAAAGTCTGGCAGTCCCACCACCAAGAGCCAGAAGCAAAGCTACCAACAAGAGGACACTGAGTAGAGCACTGCCGACCGATTTACTTGAGCGTAACCATTTCACTTAGTAGCAGACCACTTTCCGGAATCGGTATAATATACTTGAGCGGGTGTGCCGTACTCCACCATCACCACAGAGTAGGCGGCCTTGGTAATCGTAGATTGTTCGGCAGTAACATACATGTAAGAAAACTTGACTCCTTCGGTTACGGTAACCGTTAACCCATAGGTAGCCGATAAAACCGCTGGGGTCATCACCTCCCACTTACCGGTATTGGCCAGGGTTCTCCCCTGGAGTCTGGCTTCTAATATGGCTCGGTCTTTAACTACCTGTATTTGCTTGGCATCTACTT
>WREE01000085.1 GCA_009779515.1 Symbiobacteriaceae bacterium | reverse complement strand
TTTTAGCCTGGTACTCCCTTTTTTTCAGCGTTTTTTTAATGGCATATCGTCCAGCGTAAAATGTATGAATACAATGTAATCGAAAGAATATGGTTGTGTTCCCATGGTATCTATGATACATTATACCTAAGTTGCCGCCGATAACGCAAACCCACCCTTTATCTGCACAAATATCGGCAGCGATGAAGCCTGAGCACCAAATGTTAAAGGAGGTTACTTAGTAACATGAGAAAACTTTGGGCACAACTACCTAGAGGATACCTTCGTGTCTTGGCCTTTATTTTGGTTTCTTCCTTTGTCCTGACTTTGAGCAGTGTCCCTATTAATGCTGAGGTAGTGTACTTAAACGGCAACAAGATTCCCAGTAATGCCTCCCCAACCAATATCCCCGGTATCGTCAGGCAAGGTTCATTTTTTATTATCGATACCAGACAGAACCCTGTAATTGCCATCAAACAGGGCAAATGGGTGGTTATTTGGCGGGAAGAAGCGTGGACGCCTGAAGCAAAAGCCTATGAGTATGACAAGCTCCGTGCTGCCGATAACTCCTTGAACGGTTTGGTAGAAGGGGATACTCGCTTCTACGCCCACTATACTGAAGGTGATACGGGCATCAGTGAGCCTGCTGGTCTTCCTCAGTCCAACTTCGGCAAATACCTTTACGAAGTGGTCAACGGGATATTGTATCTGAAAATCGATACTACTAAACTCAGCCATCTCATGCCGGCAACCGAAAACAATTTCTCCCAACAGACTGCCAGCCTGACCGTCAGCAAAACGGTAGTTCCCACCCCAGATACTACCCCCTTTGTTTTCACCCTGGAAATGCTAGATCCCGCTAATGAAGTTTACATTCCCGTGGACTTCGCCTTCTTACTGCTCCATGGCCGTGTCAGTAACCCCAATGCCATTATCAACCCCACCAAAAACGGTCAGTTTAAGTTAGTTAACGGAGGCAACCTCAAAATATCCGGCTTAGAGCCAGGCTCTTACCGTGTTACCGAAAGTGGTAACACCGGTTACGCCACGAATTATACCCTCAAAAACGGGGATGACGGCACAGGGGAAAAAGCCTCCTTTGAGCTAACCCCAGGGGAAGAGCAGATACTTGCCTTTACTAACACCAAAGGTATAGGCAACCTCAAGGTAACTAAGGAGCTAACCCCTGCCGACAGCAGCTCCATCTTCAACTTCCGGCTCTTTTATGGCGATGATGCTGTGGAAACTAAGTCGGTTAACCTCCAGGGTGAAGGTATATCTGTCAATCCTCAAAGCGCCATATTTAACGCGGCTGTCGGACGTTTTGATCTTAAACATAGCGAAACTGTTACTATTTCTGGGTTACCAGTGGGAAATTATCTCCTGGTGGAGTACACTACCGGATATGTCGTCTCCTATACGGTTAGCAAGGGAGATGAACCCTTAGGAAACTCAACTGGAGATCCAGACCCCGAAAGCGCTCCTTTTACCATAACCGCAGATGAAACCACCCATGTTGTTTTTAACAACCAAGCTCCGCATATCCCCAAAGCGATTTTACACTTAACCAAAGTTACCACGACTAATAACCCCAAAGCTCTTTCATCTGACCCACTCCCCTTTACCTTCCGAATCGAAGGTCCTCGTGGTTTGGTGGACTTGAGCAGCTACTCTGGGGGTACCGCCAACGGTCTAATCACCCTCCTTGCAAATGTTAGCAGCTTCACAGATGTAAGCATCGAGTTGCCCCCAGGAATCTACCAAATAACCGAAATTGCCGATGATATAGTTCGCGAGGTAGGTTACAACATCCAAATTAATGGAGAGGAGCCTGGCATATCAGTTTCCAAAGAATTTACCATCGAGTTCTTGGAGCTGGCAGACGGGGATAGAGCCGAGGTTCTGTTCATTAACTACCTCAAAACCGAAGAAGAAGACCCGGATGAGTTATCGCTAACCCTCCGGAAATCTGTCTTTGCTTTCGGCAACGAGGAGTTGCAAGAAGCGAGTTTCGAGTTTACGGTGGTTTTTACCGCTCCCCTTGAACAGAGCAATATTTGCCCTATCGTGAGTAATTACCCGGATTTGCTTGGTGAGACTCTTAACTGGGATGTGGAAGTTACCATCTCTCTGCAGGATGGAGAGGTCGTATCGTTCAGCCACATTCCTGTGGGTAGCTCAGTCAAGGTAACCGAACTCCTGGGAGAGTCTGAAAGCAGCCCCTGGGTTACCATGTATACCAAGAATGGGTTGCCGGTAGAAGGTAACGCCGCGGAGTTTACCCTCCAGCAAAACACTACCCTGCACTTTCTCAATACCGTTGCCAGCGAAATAAGCGAAGATGAACCCTACTCTCTGGAGATAACCAAAACTGTCTCCGACTTCGGGGATGAAGACAGCAAAGCTTACCCCTTCGAGTTTTGGGTAAACTTCGGTACCGGTAACGACGCAGGGGTGATGATTACTCTTCCCGGGGCAGAACCCGTTCCTTATCTGAATAACACCAGATTCTCCCTGAAACATGATGAAACCGCCACCTTATCGAACATCAAAGCGGGAGTTAACTACTCTATTGGCGAAGGAATTTACCATGATATCGGCTATTATCTGACGTTACTCGGTAACAGCGCCAGCTTGTCCGGCACAGGTTTGGCTGGTAGCACTGTGGAAGTGTTTATCGAAAACACCCGTGTTCTCAGAGGCACTCTCCAGCTGGAAAAGATAGTTATACCTGTCATCCTACCCAGTGGTAGAGATTATCATGACAGCAGTGCTGAAGATGGCTTTAACTTCACCATTCTCTTCGACCCCCTAACCCTTCCCCGAGACCACGGTATCCTCCTAGCTAAAAACAGCGAGGTGACTTCACCTTTCACTAACGGTATGACTATTACCTTAGCAGATGGCGATACTGCCACTCTACTCAATGTGCCCCTGGAGGTGGAGTATACCATCTCTGAGACTTCACGAGGGGATTATGAGTGTAACCGTGAAGACGGTGTGGCAGAGGGTTGTTTCATAGAAAACGATGAAAACAATTTATTTATCATCGAACAGTTTGTAAATATTTATCGTAACCTCCCTCTTACCTTCCAGGGAAGTAAATTAATGGCGGGAGCACCTTTAGCCTCCAAGCAGTTCACCTTTGAAACTGTAGAGCTCATCGAGGAAGAAGCCACCGACGATCCCGTGGTTATCAGCCACGATGCCACCGGAGCTATTGAGTTCCCCACCCTGCACTATTCCTCCCCCGGAACACACCTCTACCGTATTAAGGAGATTGACCTCGAAAACCCTCTGTATAATTATGATGCCTCTGTCTTCGAGATTGTCGTCGAGATCACCGAAGATGAAGACAACTTTAACCAGCTAGCGGCAACAGTGGAGTATTACCAAATAATCGGGGAAGAGAGAATTCAAGCCCAGATTGTTTTCCACAACAGCTACAATCCTCCTCCTATCACTACCCTGACGGTGAACAAGCACTGGGTCGGTGATACCGTCAGCCAGCGTCCCGCTTCTGTCCAAGTGCAGCTCTACGCCAATGGCGTAGCTTCCGGATCTCCGGTAACCTTAAACGCCGGCAATAACTGGAGCCATACCTGGACGGAGCTAAGCACCGCTACTACCTGGACGGCTGATGAGGTGAACGTGCCCAGCAACTACACTAGCTCCCTCGCCACTACCGGTACTACGGTGACTATCACCAATACCCGAGTTTATCCCGGCAATAACAACCCTCCCTCCTCAGGAGGTCCCGACAACCCTATAAATCCTCCACCCCAACCGACTTCACCTCCCACCTCTCCTCCGACTAGACCTCCTACCGATCCACCCACCGACCCACCTACCGATCCGCCCACCACCAACGATAATCCCTCTTCACCCACCTCTCCCGGAAACAACGGCGGTAACCCTCCTCCTCCTATAGTGAATCGCCCCGAAGAGCCTGGGGTTAACCCCACTGAACCGCGAGAGGATATTCCTGACGGTGTTGTCCCTCAGGCGCCGGGTAACTATCTCCAGGCCGGCGAAGACGAGTGGGAATGGATTGAGTTCGGTCCCGACGGTGTCCCTCTCGGCACCTGGACCTTCGACCCCGAGGAGGGTGTTTGGGTATTTGTGGAGTTTCCGCCACCTTTATCCGACTTTACTCCCCCCTTACCCAATACCGGTGGCGTTCCTTACCACCTCTTGCTATCCGGTTTAGGTACCGTTCTACTGGCAGGCGGTATTTTCTTAAAGCGCCGGGAGAACGCCAGCTAACCTTAGACAACTTTCCCAAAAGCAAGCCCCCGAGATTTCACTCGGGGGTTTGTTTTTTTCTTGGATTAGCTAACCGGTAAGTGCAAGAAGACAAACAAATACGTAAAAAACAACCTTGTAGAGCGAAAGATATGAATAGGTAAAATAGACAAAAATTTCCCATAATTTTACCAAAGTTTTACCTGTACCTGCATGTGGAATTTACAATGACTGCATTATAATAAAAGCGATATAAAAATAAAATGCCAAAGGAGAGTATTTCATTGAGAAAATCTCACACGAGACTCGCATCACTCACCCTCGTATTAATCCTTGGTGCATCCGTGTTTGCCGCCCCGAAGAATGCCCAGCAACTTTTTTACGACATCAGCAATCCCTATGCTAACGTTAACTGGGCTACAAGCGGACAGTACAAAGCCGCCAACCACACCCATTCCACCTTTTCAGATGGCAGCAACTTCAGACGTGACATGCTCCTGGACAAGTACGCAAAAGACTTTGACATCGTAGCCATGACCGACCACGATACCACCACGTTTGCCTGGGATAAATGGACGGCCGCAGGTAGTTGGGACAACAACTGGAACAACATCGGCTTGGCGGAATCATCATACCTGACGGCTGGGGAACTAGCCGCCATCAACACCGGAGCTTACAACAGAAGCAATCCCTCCCCCGGCACATACCATGGCAACCGCACCAGCATTAACGGGATGATTAGCATGGGTGAATCTAATGAAACCAGCGCCGAAGGCGAACGTTTTAATGGTGGTGGCAGTAACTTTAGGAATCATCACATTAACGCTTTCTTTACCACAGGTCTACCAGGCAATGTCGGGCAAGACCGAAACAACCCCTCCGATTTTGGCAGAACGATGGACGAGATTATTAAGGAAGTCGCTACTCGCGGAGGCATTACCCACCTCAACCATCCCGGCAGATACACCGGCGGACAAAATAATGTAGCGCGCTCCAGTGAACCTTCGATTGTCGGCAAATATGTAGAACTGTTTATGGCTAACCAGTCCTGCGTAGGTATGGAAATTATCAATAAATGGGATGGCGAATCCATCAACGACCGCATCCTGTGGGACAATATCCTCACCCAGACCATGCCGCAAGGGAGAGGTGTCTGGGGCTTCACCAACGACGATTCGCACTCCCTGAGTGGTAACGGTCATGCATGGAATGTCATGCTTATGCCAACCCTTTCGCAGGCAGAGACAAAAACCGCGATGGAAACCGGTGCATTCTACGGCGTCAGCCGCATAGATCGCAAGCACGGTGTTAATATCATCGGAACCCCTGGTGCTCCCGACCAAACCTTAGATAGCGCTACCATGTATAGCGGTGGCGACCACAATCAGATGGCGCTAGATTTTCTCCAGCAAGGTGCACCCCCCAGCATTTCCAACATCGTAGTTAACGGAAACACCATCATTATTTCGGGCAATGACTACCAGAGTATCATATGGTATTCCGGAACTGAAAACAATGCGAGTAAGATAATTGCCACAGGTAACTCCATCGATGTTTCACTGTATGCTTATGCTATAGTCAATGGTTATGTCCGCGCTGAATTGGTCGGCACTACAGGGGTTGCCTATACCCAGCCTTTTGGCATAAGAGAAGCTGTCGTTAAAACTGCGACTACTAACGTGAAAAACTTCATTAGCATAAAGGAAACAGCAAAAAACAGCAATGTATGGGTATTGACTTTCCATGCCACCGTAACATACTCCAACGCCATGAGTAAAACTGCCGAATACTCTGTCAATCTCAAAGGCAACAACGCTAATCAAGACGGTAAATTTATCTTTGGCAAAGATCATGAACTCGCAGGTTTTACCCTGAGTTATGACATCAAAGGTAACGGTTCCAACATTAAGACACTGGAACTCCGCTAAAACAAGGGAAAAACCGGTTTCGGGTTCTTTGTTTCCCGCCTAACTTACCTTACTGGAGTGCTAGCTCTTCCCCCCTAGCCAGAGCTTTCAAATTAAGCTCAATTAAGTTGGGTCGGCTAGCAAATTCCTGCCGTAAGGCGTTCTGCAGGGCTTCCCCGCTTACTACCTTGGTTTTGGCAGCTAAAATACCTAAAGCCACCACATTAGCCACTGCCAGGTTCCCCAGCTCTTTCGCCGTACTGCTAATCGGATAGCTTTCCTGAATGGCTTGCGATGGCTGTTCCGGTATATTATCGTCAAAAATCAAGAGCACTCCGGGTGCCAAGTTGGCTACGTAGCGTTTATAAGCTATTTCGTCCAAAGCAACCACTACATCGGCTGCCAGCACTTCGGGAAAGGTTATTTCCTCACTGGAAATTAGCACATCGGACTTGGTAAAGGTGCCCCGGGTTTCCACGCCGTAAACCGAAGTCATCACAGCCTGTAAACCAGAAAACTCCACTGCTGCTCGCCCCAGAAGGTTACCAGCCAGCATCAGCCCCTGACCCCCTACCCCACTGAGGATAATTTGCATTGTTGGCATGTTAGTTACCTCCCCTCCTGAGCTGCCTCAATGACTCGTTGATATTTGGTACGGTAATCTTCTCCCTGACGTTCCACCAGCTTCCCCATAATCAATTTGCCTGCTAGCTCTTCAGGAGAGAGCTCCTTAGCAGCTTGCACGGTCACCGAGCGCTCCTTCACCCAGCGCAGGGTGTCAGCAGCTTCCCGCATCCCGTTACTGCGCCCAAAATGGGTGGGGCAGGGAGAGATAACTTCAATAAGCGCAAACCCTTTAAGCTGAAGCCCCTGGGTAATGAGACGCTCCATACCGATAGGGTCATCAGTAGCACAACGAGCGACATAGTGTGCTCCAGCAGCAGCCACCAGTTGACAGATGTCGAACTCCTGCTCCACATGCCCCAGGCGGGAAGTGGAAGTGCGGCTGTTCATCGGGGTCGTGGAGGAATACTGACCGCCGGTCATGCCATAATTAAAATTGTTCACCATAATAGCTGTCAAATCGATATTCCGCCTGGCAGCGTGAATTAAGTGATTACCTCCGATGGTAGCGCCGTCGCCGTCCCCCATCAACACCAAGGTGGTTAGCTCCGGATTGGCGAGTTTGATGCCGGTGGCGAAAGCCAAGGCTCGCCCGTGGGTGCCATGAAAAGCATTGGTGGTAACATAGTCGTCAGCTTTACCCCAGCAACCAATACCGGTTACAATTATGGTCTCCTCGCGGCTTAAGTTCTGAGCTGCTAACGAGCGGGCAATGGCACCCAACACTACCCCGTTGCCACAACCGCCACACCAAAAATGAGGAAAAGTGTCTGTTCTCAGGTAGTCTAAATAGTTCACGACCGCACCTCCCGGAGCAAGGCTAATATTTCCTCTGGGGTAATCATTTGACTGTCTACACGGTTGACACCCCAAACCGGTGTCCGACCTTTAACCGCCTTAACCACTTCCCCTTGAACTTGTCTCAAGTTCATTTCGGCCACGATAATCCCTTTGACCTTGGAGCTAAGCTCGGCTACAGCGCTTTCCGGGAAAGGCCAAATGGTTACCAGTTGCAGCAAGCCTAGCTTAATGCCCTGCTTTCTGGCTTCCTGCACGGCAGCTTTGGCGGAACGGACAGAGCAGCCGAAAGAGACAAGAGCATAATCGGCATCTTCTAAAAGGTAGGGTTTGGTGACAACGATGTCGTCTATGTTCTGAGCAAATTTGTCGTGATAATGGTGAATAAATTTACTGGCATTGTCCGGAGCGATGGAAGCGTCTCCTCTCTCATCATGGGTGCTACCATTAATACGGAAAATATACTTACCTCCGTAGATAGCTAAAGGAGCTATACCATCCGCCTCACCGCTGTAATCGTAGGGCTTATAACTGGCAGGATCACCCTTAGGCTGCTTGCGGTTGCTGATATCCTGGGTGGAAGGCTCCCAGGGCTGGTACCCTTCCCGCATATGCCCTACCACCTCATCGGCCAAAATAACCACCGGCGTGCGGTAACGTTCAGCCAGGTTGAAAGCCAAAATAGTATAGTCGTAGCATTCTTGCACCGAAGAGGGAGACAAAGCGATAATCCCATGATCCCCGTGGGTACCCCAACGAGCTTGCATGACATCCCCCTGAGCAGGTTTCGTCGCCATACCAGTGCTGGGACCAGAACGCTGCACATTGATGACCACACAGGGGATTTCTCCCATCACCGCCACACCTAAGTTTTCTTGCATCAAGGAAAAGCCGGGACCGCTGGTAGCCGTATAAGACTTAACTCCCGCTGCCGAGGCACCGATGATAGCTGCCATACTGGCAATTTCGTCTTCCATTTGGATATAAACCCCACCCAGTTGAGGTAGGCGTAAAGAAGATAACTCAGCTATTTCCGAGGAGGGAGTAATGGGGTAGCCGGCGTAAAATCGGGCGCCTGCCGCTAAAGCACCTTCGGTGATGGCTTCGTTACCCATAGCAAACCGGGGACTCATCTAGCTCACCTCCCGATGTAGATTAGCCGCTACCGATATGGCAAAATCCGGGCAAATACGGACGCATAGCTGGCAAGCTACACATTTGCTGTCATCAACCAGGGGGCGTTCCTCTCTCTTCCAGCTGAGAGCTTTAACCGGACAGTAAGCGGCACAGAGACCGCAGCTTTTACACCAATTGTTAATGGAAACCTTTCCGCTTCTGGTTGCCACTTGTTACCTCATCCTTTCTTCTGGCGTCCCAGGTAGAG
>WREE01000084.1 GCA_009779515.1 Symbiobacteriaceae bacterium | reverse complement strand
TATTTCTGGCTCTCATTAATCTCCTGCGCTCCCTACCCTGCACAAGGGGTAGTTTCGCAGGTTTCATTGACTGGCATTTTCTTTGCGCTGTTCGTTTTTCAAGGACCGTGCTGCTTTCCCCAAGCTCTAGTTACCCTTTCCTTGGGGCGCTTCGCTATAATACCTTATCCAAACAAAGATGTCAACCACTTAATAAGCACTTTTTAAAAAATATTTTTTCAAGGGACAAGTGGCACTACGCCACGGGAATAGGGAAGTATATGAGCTTAAATGTAACTTCATACCTACGGTAGAGTCCAGTTTAGGATGCGTGGCCGTAAAGTAAAAGGAAAGCATTGCCCGAATGTCGAAGGAAAGGGAGGATTGTAGCAAGGTATTCAGCAGCTCAAAGGAGGATTCCCGGTGGAACAACCCATTTTTTTTAGCTTGGCTATTGATAACCAGAGAAACAGTAATAAAAAATATCTACTAATAAGACTAACCCTGAGCTTGACTTTGGTTTTTCTGATTGCCGTGCTAACAAAAGTTTGGGGTGCCACCACTTATACCATACTCTACTCCTCCCAAGGTCTGCACACTAACGAGTACAGCTGGGCAACCTTGCAGAGTGGCAGCATCTCCCTGCAAAACGGAGATATCTTAGATTTTAGCTACCTGCCTACCTCTCTTCCCGTTGGCACAACTTTGGGAGAAGCCACTATCACCCTACCTGCCGATACTGCTTTAACCATTAAAGGCGCCTACCCCTTTCCTTTGCCGCTACGCCTAGCAGGCATCGATACGCTGACTTTGGAGAACTGTTATCTCCAAGGAGGGAACAGCTCTCCCACCGTAGAGTTCACTTGGGGTACGGAAAAAGTGTTGCATCTGGTGGGAAGCTGTATCATCGAGAATAGTTTAGGAGTGGCTTTAGCAGCGAAAAATACCCTTACCATTTCCGGGACGGGAAGCCTCATTGCTAGAGGACGCAGTTACGGTATCGATTTCAACGGCGGTGGCCACAATATCTTTACCGTCAATTCCCCAGTAATAGCTGAGTATAGCCATACAGGCGGGTCAGCAACCACCAGCGGCGCTTTACGCTTTAACTACGCCAGTTCGGTAGCCATTGCCGGTAGCGGCAACCTCGTCGGAAGAAGCTATGAGCAGGGTTTGGGGAGCGGTTTATATCTGTATGGCAATACTGTTAGTTTTTACCTCTCTGTCCAAGGGTTGGCTTCCCTCAACTTCGAAGGCGCCGGTAACGGCAGTGGTATCTATTTTAGCGAAGGGTGCGGCGTCGAGGAGCGGGTTATTTCCTTTAATAATGTCGGACTATCTCGTTTTCAAGGGGGCGCCTCCGGTCACGGTTTGGAATTCAAGGGCGGTGGCGCTAACGCCTTAGACACTATAGAAAATTCGGGGAACACGGTTACCTTTGCCGGATCGGTCAACGCCACTTCCCCGGGACATGGCATCTATACAGCACGCAACTTAACCCTTAAGGGTCAATATATAGACGCCCTGGGGGGAAGGCGGGGAGCCGGGCTGGCTCTGAGTAGCACCTTGCCACTGACTCTAGATCTCACTTTATTTACCACTGCCTTTCAACCCATTGGCGGTAGCAACATCAACAACAGTTACAATGAAGGTGCCGGACTTTTGCTCCACCAAGAGACGACCATTCGTCTCCATAACGAAGCTTCCTTTGTCCCCCTGGGAGGAGATGGTGGTCCCGGCATTTCTACCTCAGCTACCATTAACCTTTACAAGAGCGCTTCCGGCAGCAGCTTCGTCTGGGCTTTGGGTAACGGAGAGAGAAGCTATGGCTATGGCTTGTCCTCCCAAGCCGGCAGCAACCTACTCCTGCGCAATATCGGTATTATACCTGTCACCTTGCGTTGTGGCGGTAGTGCCAACCGAGCCGGCATCTACCTCCCCTTAAGTTGCACTCTTACCCTCCAGGGAGCGGTTCGTCTGGAAACCTTGGGAGGGAGTGGTTCTTCAGGCTTTGCCCGAGGAAGTGAAAACCTCCCTACAAGTTCGGTCTGCTTCAATAGTAACACCGCCCGGCTTCTGGTTAGTAATCGTTCTAGCCTGGCGGAAACCATTGCCTTATCCCGTGGCGATAGCGCTTTATTAGGACTTTGGACATTGGACAGTTATATAGGCACCTTTGCTGGCGGCTCTTCGCCCTACACACGCCATGGGGAGTATATCTTACCTCCCGCTCTCTCTGCTAGCTCCCCCGCATCCGATATTATTTTTATTAATCCTGAACCTCCGGAAGTTGCCCTGCATACAGCCGCTATCTTTACCCGGGTTGGGGAGGGCGGGGAGTACCAGATAGACGTTGCCACCACGAATATCATTAACGGTCCTCTTCACTCTTTAACCCTTATCGACCCTCCCCCGGGAGTGAACTTTGTCCTCTTTGAGGTGGACAACGGAGTTGGTCGCCTCTCCCTGACCATTGCCCCTAACATCGATATCGAAAACTTACCGCCTCTTAAGCTACAACTGGGAGATAGTGTTAGCGGCGATTTTTATATTATCGTGGAACCTAATGCCGTCATCACCATCACCAGTCACCCGACTCCTCTGACGCTAGTAACAGCAGGAGAAATTGTTGCCGAGTTGCAGGTGGCAGCTACGGTGTCGCCGGAAAAAGAGTTAAGGTATTTATGGTACCAAAGTAGCAGTGATAGCAACAAATCGGGGGTAGCTATAGCCGGCGCCACGGGAAACATCTTTACCCTACCCGGTAACCTAAACGCCGGAACTTACTTCTACTTTTGTGAAGTCCGCTCCTCGGGAGCAACACCGCTACGCAGCAATGTAGCTATTATTCAAGTCGCCCCAGTGTCAGAACCTTTACGCTATGAAGTTAAACTCGAAACTGCCGGAAGTGGGGCTGTGGGTGCCGGCGAATATTTACCGGAAGCTACAGTCACCGTAGAGGCAGGGAGTATCGAAGGTTATACCTTCCATCGCTGGGAGGTAGTCTCCCCTCAAGGTTTGATGCTATCCCAACCGAACTCCCCTAAGATAACTTTTACCATGCCTGCCGAGGCGGTCTATTTACGAGGCATTTTTCGGAAGATTACCCCAGAGTATCCTCCTATGGTATGCATTAAGGTCAGGTAGTTCATGATTATCATGGATGGAAAAAAGCCAGTCCGGCTGGATGCTTCGGAGTTGAGGAAACGCATCGCCGGCTTTGCGAAACTACACTTGGATATCGGCACCGGTAGTGGACGCTATCTTCTGGCACGTGTACTCCGGGAACAGGAAACCTTTTTCATAGGTATTGATCCGGTAGCCTCCAGTATGGCAGAGGGAGCGATCAAGGCGCGCAAGCTGTTACGCCAAGCTACGTGCCAAAATCTGCTCTTCGTGGTCGCTGCCATAGAAGAGCCACCACCGGAATTGGTGGGTTTGGCAACCTCCCTTTCGGTACTGCTACCCTGGGGGAGTCTGAGAGACGGGCTCTGCACCGCTAACGCCACTATGCTCCAAAAGATTCGCAGCCTCGGTAGTACCGGCTGCAGCTTCTATTGTATCCTAGGTTACGATGATCAGCGAGAAGAAGGCGAGCGGCAAAGGCGCGACCTCCCCTCTCTCTCAAAGGAGTACTTCACTTCCTTACAGCCTGCTTACCGTGAAGCCGGCATTGCCGTTACTCATATTTCCAGCCTGGGGAACCAGGAGCTTAAGCAGTTGGCAAGCGACTGGGCGCGGCGCCTGGCTCACGGCATCCCCCGCACCATGTATTGTTTAGAAGGACACTTTTTACCGTTGCATAGTTAGCCTGTCTGTGCTATAATTTCCCTCATAGCCAAGCCGTGCCAGCGTAGCTCAATGGCAGAGCAACGCATTCGTAATGCGTAGGTTGCGGGTTCGAATCCCATCGCTGGCTCCATAACAAGACAAGAAACATTACTCTTCACACCCCAGCCGAACAACGAGGAAGGTTTGAAAGCGCTATCACCAAGCCTCATTGAGGATACCGCGTAGAGGTTACGTAGCGGCGGCACTCTGCCGCCATGCTCCAGGTTGCGGTGGCGGCAAAGTACCGCCACAATCTGAACCGCCAGGGTTTCAGTTAGCTGAAACCCTGGCGGTTCTGTCTTATAATAAACTATTTGGACAATAATAGCTATATTTCGGCTATTTACGTCTTGCCAGCATACGGTTGATATGAGCACGCAACTCTTTGAAAGTGGAGCGAGGATCGATTTCGTCCAGGGTAGCGATGAGGGCAGCGGTGTGCAAATCGTCTAAACTCTGTTTCCTGCCGGCGATAAGAGCAGCACGGCTTTTGACAATAAAGATGACAATTTCTTCGGTTAAGGCACGATCGTTGACCATAGTAGAAACCACACGGCTCTTAGAAGCAAACTGAATGAAATCTTTGTTCATGAGCTGGTAGTTAAGCTTGCCTTTTTCATCGCTATAGCGTTCCACGATAGCAAGGTATTCGGCGCTGTGGGTCATATCCAGCAACTCTGGATTGGCCTCTTCCGAAGGAGCAACTTCGGTTGCTTGTTCTTCGTCAACATCCTCCGGCTCTTTGCTATCGACTACATCGTCATCTTCGGCTTCCGTAAAGACCGTGATGGCAATTTTCCCACGCCCAGAGTAGGGTAAGCCCAGTAGGAGTTCCAGCGCTTCATCGAAAGCTTCTGGGGGGAAGAGGGTGGGATCAATACCGTGAAAGGTTTGGACATCGCCGCTGCGTTTGTCAATTAGTCCCATGGTCGAAGCGTCCTGATCTAGACGCATTACACGAATGCCGGCACCGCCAGCGCGCAGGCGCTGCTTGTAAGCAATGGCGGGTATAGTGGAAAGTTCTACCGCTTTGGTGCGAATAATATTCATAATATGTCCCCCTCGACACAGGTTATTATTTTACTTCGGCCAATTCTGGTAAAGTGCCAGCAAAACGCCAGCGGCAACTGCCGAGCCGATGACACCGGAGACATTAGGTCCCATGGCATGCATCAGCAGGAAAGATCTGGGGTTGGCTCGCTGACCTTCAATTTGCGATACGCGAGCAGCCATGGGAACAGCGGAGACCCCGGCGGAACCGATTAGAGGGTTCACCTTACCTCCGCTGGTAACATACATTATTTTGCCAAAAAGTATGCCCCCGGCGGTTCCTACAGCGAAAGCCGCCAAACCTAAGGCAATGATGGATAAGGTTTGCAAATTAAAGAAGGCGGGAGCAGTGGCGGTGGCGCCTACCGAGACTCCTAGGAAAATGGTGACAATATTCATCAAATCGTTGGAAGCAGTTTTGGTAAGACGCTCTACCACCCCAGAAGCATAGAGGAGGTTGCCAAACATCAGACATCCTACCAGTGATATGGCTGAAGGCAAGAGCAAGGTGACTAAGATGGTAACCATAATAGGAAAAATAATTCGTTCGTTATCGGAAACCGGACGCAGGATATCCATGACTACTTCACGCTCTTTTTGGGTCGTTAAAGCGCGCATGATAGGTGGTTGGATTACCGGCACCAGGGCCATATAGGAGTAGGCAGCTACGGCAATGGAACCCAGCAGCTCCGGTGCCAGGCGTGAGGCTAAGTAGATAGCCGTAGGACCATCGGCACCTCCGATGATACCAATGGAACCTGCCTGGGGCGGGGTAAAGCCTAAGAAGAGAGCACCCATGAACGTGGTAAAGATACCGAGCTGAGCGGCAGCGCCTAAGAGAAAGGTCTTGGGGTTAGCAATAAGGGGTGAAAAGTCGGTCATGGCACCAACACCCAGGAAGATTAAAGGGGGATAGATACCGAATTTGATACCCAAATACAGGTAATCCAGCAGACCGCCCTCGGCGAAGAGCTTGGCGAAATTAATCACCCCGGCATCGTTAATAAAAATATCGGTATGGTATATATTCCCAAAAGGAAGGTTGGTAAGCAACATACCAAAACCTATAGGAATGAGAAGAAGTGGCTCGAAGCCTCGCTTAATGCCCAGGTACAGTAAGACGCAAGCGATGGCAATCATTATGAGATAGCCACTTTCTAGAAGGTGAAGAACCCCCATGCTATCCACAAAGGACATCATTTTTCCGCCAAGATCAGCCATGAAAAATACCCCTTTCCAATCATATACTATGATGGCTTTTACTTATACACTGAACACCTTAATTCCTACCAAAACCCCACGAAAGAAATTGCTTCTTTTGGGCGATATTTCGAGGTGGCACTATATTGAGCGCCAATAAGGTATGCTTTTAGGTGCCAATACCGCTTATCCTGGAGAGATGGCTCCAGTTTTCTTCTTACCAGGAGCAAGCCGCTTGGCACAGTCGCTTAAGAAATATGATGGTAGGGAGTTTCCCCCAGGCAGAAGGCGTATAGCAAGTTTCGCGACCTTCTTTACGCCTTACACTTTAGCTTTCGCCAAAGAGAGGGCGCAACTCCAAGCCGGCTACATACTCCACCGGAAGGGAAAAGACCAGCCCCCGGGCATCGTGGTTCAAACCGAAACGGGTGTTGATCGCTTTCATGATGCCCTGGCTGCTCTCGCGCTTTGCCAGGATAAGGACAATTTCCTTCTCCTCCTGAATAGCTATACCCCAAAGGCGGGTATCCACCCCTGAAGTACCTCGAGCGTTTAGCACTGTACCGCCGGTTGCCCCGGCGTTTCTGGCTTCATTCATCAAGTCGTCGGTAAAACCTTGATTAACAATAGTCATAATCAGTTCGAAAGTCTGCTCATTTTTCATTTTTTCCACCTCGCTTCCCAGCCTTGGGCTTATAGCTCGTAACCCTTGATGATGAGGCGCCTGCTCGCGCTGCCTGAGGCGCTTCTCCCCTTCCGCCAGAGTCTGTTGCAAACGCTTCCTGTTGCTTTCGTCTAATATACGGTAGAGCATTCCGCTCAAGCCCGACAAGCTGATGGTAAAAGCTACCCCATGCCCCGGCATCATCAACTCTAGTTCCCGGTTAAGCACCTCCAGGAAGTGCAACAGCACTTCCCTGGAACCCAGGCAGAAAAGGAGCATTTTGTGACTGCGACCAATCCCCAGCCAATCCAATATCTCCGAACTAGCAGTGCCGTCCCCTACACACATATAAGTAAGTTGGATGCTATGTAAGCGTACCAGTTCGACTACCTTTTCTTGTAAATGCCAATCGGCAATAAGGGTTAAAAGTTTAGGAGATAACGGAATCTCCTCCCTGGTCTCGGTCATGAAGATTCACCTCCCTGGTTAGCATAATAATATCGTCATCGTCGTAAGCCGGCGCCAACTCCAGTTGAGGTTCTAGGACAGGTGCGCGCCTGGTGGAGATGAAGCCCAGCACCTGGATAGCGATAAGGGGGGTCATGGCCACCATCGCCACTGTACCAAAGGCATCCATCATGATATCGCCACCTAAAGCATCGCAGGCGCCGATAGCCAGAGGCATGAGAAAGGTAGTTGCCATGGGACCGCTGGCAACGCCGCCGCTATCAAAAGCAATACCCACATATATTTTAGGTACAAAAAAGGTCATGACTAAAGCGATGAGATAGCCGGGAATGAGAAGCCAGTAAATAGAAATACCCGTAAGAACCCGAATCATCGAAAGCCCTATGGAAACAGCCACCCCCAAAGAAAGGGCTTGCAATAAAACTGCCCTGGGAATAGCGCCTTTCGATAGATCCTCCACTTGTTTATTTAAGACATGAACAGCGGGTTCGGCAGCTACCATAAAATAAGCGATGACCATACCTACTACCACTAAAAGAATCGGATTCACCGAAGCCAGGCGAAAGCCAATTTCTTGCCCCACCGGTAAAAAACCGACGCTGACCCCGGTAAGAAAGAGGACTAAACCAACAAAGGTGTAGGCAAAGCCTATCGCCATGCGGATTAGCTCCCTACGTTGATGGCGCCTGGTAAATGCTTCGAAGACGATAAAGACCCCCACCAAAGGGCCAAAAGCAATAAGCACCTCCTGCAAAACGTGAGGCAGAGCTTTAAGGAAATAGCCGATGACTTCGTTGGACATCCAAAGCTCTGGTATGACATTACCCAGGTAATGGGTATCTCCTACCGGTGCCAGACTGCCTAAGATCATCACCGAGAGGATAGGTCCCACTGAGCAAAGTGCCACCAAGCCAAAGCTATCATCCGCTGCATCTTTATCCGAACGGACAGATGCCAAGCCAATACCCATAGCCATGATAAAAGGTACGGTGATCGGACCGGTGGTAACCCCGCCAGAATCAAAAGCGACTGCCAGGTAGGCCCGAGGCACAAAAGCCGAAGCCACAAAGAGTATGCCATAAAAAATGATGAGCATGGTGTTTAAGTTCACCCGAAAGAGGATACGTAAAATAGCAGTAATAAGAAAGAAGCCAACCCCTACCGCAATAGTAATAATTAAGGTCAAGCTGGGAATGCCGGGGACTTGCGAGGCTAAAACCTGAAGATCGGGTTCGGAAATAGTAATAAAAAAACCCATGACAAAGCAGAGCAAAGCCACTAGCCACAGTTGCTTAGTTTTACTGAGCTGGATCCCTACCCCTTCCCCCAGAGGCATCATAGCCATATCGGTGCCCAGGGCAAATAAACCCATACCAATAATTAAAAGAAGCGCACCCACCAAAAAAAGGATGAGGGTTCCGGTTTCTATAGGGACTAATAGGAAGGAAAGGATTAAGACTATAATGGTAACCGGAAGTACGGCGGTTACAGCTTCATCAATTTTTTCTTTTAGATGCGGATTTACTTTCAAAATGTACCCACCCCCTTTTGATTAGTTTAAAGTTTCGCCTGAGTCGGGAAAGATTCCTGCTAGCAGGATGGGAACTGATGACGAGCGCACTCTTAAGGCGAGAGGGTGAAGACTTTGTCTTCAGCCCCAACCAAGCCATTTGGCTTTGTTGAGTAGAAGCCCATGAACTGCGTTCACCCATGGCATGATAGATGCGGGCTTCTACTCCGCATCAACGGGCAGATTGCCATCTGCCCCTACGAAAATCCATCGCCAATCCATCGTAGGGGACGATGGTAATCGTCCCGCTGAAATGTGTGTACACT
>WREE01000083.1 GCA_009779515.1 Symbiobacteriaceae bacterium | reverse complement strand
TGGGTTACAGCACCTCAGGAGGAGCTGGTTCGCCAGGGGATACTCCAGCTAAGCCCCTCTGCCTGGGTCGAGATTCGGGTTCCCGAAGATGAGGAAGAGCCCCCTATCTTGCTGCAAAACCATCCTCTCATCGAACCTTTCGAGGGGGTAATCTCCCTCTTTTCCCTACCCAAATATCGGGAAGCCGATCCCAACTTGGTCATGGGCATCTCTTATTGGATCCTTTTTGGCATGATGCTGGCAGACGCCGGTTACGGCTTAGTCCTGGGAGTGCTCACCTTTGGTCTCCTGCGTATCTATTCCCCGCCGGAAGGGCGTAAATCCCTGATCTGGATGTTGGCTCTATGCTCTATATCAACTACCATTTGGGGTGTTCTTTTTGGGGGGTATTTTGGTGAAGCCTTATTCCCTCCCCTGATGTTTTCCCCTATGGATAACCCGATCAACGCCCTCATACTCTGCTACGGCTTAGGCTTTATGCATATCTTGACTGCTCTGACTATGAAAATTATGGGCATGGTTAAGCAGGGGCAAGCTTTGGATGCTTTTTTCGATGTAGGTATGTGGATTTTCGTCCTGGTGGGAGCGGTGCTGTTTGCTGTTCCGGGGCTGGCTTTCCTGGCTCCCGTGGTCTTTGGTTTTGGGATAGCCGGTATCATTTTAACCCATGGTCGCTCCAATAACGGCATTATCGGCAAGCTCATGGGAGGATTAGGCTCTCTGTACGGCATTACCGGCTACCTGGCGGATATCCTCAGCTACTCCCGTCTCTTTGCTCTGGGGTTAACCGGCGGAGTTATCGCTATGGTCTTCAATATCATCGGAGGATTAATTTTGGAAATACCTGCGGTGGGTATTCCTGTAGGGGTCATCTTGTTGGTTACCCTACATGCGGTTAATCTGGTTCTCAGTACTCTCAGCTCTTATGTTCATACAGGTCGTTTACAGTTTATTGAGTTCTTCGGCAAGTTCTACGAAGGGGGCGGGCGTGCTTTTAAGCCCTTTGCCTACAAGCTAAAGTATGGACGCCTTAGCCTTAAGTAGAAGCCAGTGAAACGTAAAACTCTATATCACAATTATAAGGGGGATATCTTAATGAACTGGGCTTCTGTTCCTTGGGGTCTTATCCTGGCTTACGCAGGTGTTGCTTTTTCTTCCCTCGCCGCAGGCATTGGTTCCGCCAGAGGAGTAGGTATTGCCGGTAATGCAGCTAACGGTGTTATGTCGGAAAATCCGGATCTCTTTGGCAGCCTTATTGTCTTGGTGGCGCTACCTGGAACCCAAGGTATTTACGGGTTGCTTATTGGCTTCCTTATTCTCTTACGCGTTGGCGGCTTGGGTGTTCCCGAAGCGGTGACGATAGCTCAAGGTTTCATTCTTTTGCTGGGCGCCATCCCCATGGGTATAGTCGGGTATGCTTCGGCTGTTTATCAGGGTCAAGTGGCAGCTACCGGTATCGGTTTGGTGGCTAAGCGCGCGGAGGCATCCGGTAAAGCTATTACCATGGCTGTTATGGTGGAGACTTATGCTGTGTTAGCGCTGCTAATCTCCTTCCTGGTGGTCATGTTCGTGCCTATAGGTTAGTCCCATGGCACTAACGGACAGACTATCTCAGCAGATTATCACAGACGCCAAAAACGAGGCAGAGGCGATTAGGCAAGCTGCCGAAGAGACAGCTGCCAGGCTGTTAAGGGAAGCCGAAGATAAAGCGCTTCTCGATGCTGAAGCTGCCCAAAAGGATGCAGCGCTTCAGGCTGTCGATGCGAGGCGTCGTATCCAGATAGCTGCTGAGTTAACAGTACGCCGGGAGACTTTAGCCAGCAAACAGCGACTATTAAGCCAGGTTTACGCTTCGGCTTTGCAGCAGCTCCATAAGCTGCCCGATAAGGAGTGGAGTGACCTTATCCAAAAACTGGTGCTGGATCATGTGGAGACAGGGCGGGAAAAGGTTCGCTTTACTGCTGCCGACTTGGAACGCGGCAAAAAAGTGGTCTCGCGCTTAAACCAGGCACTCAAAGCCAGGGGTCAAACCGCTTCTCTCACCTGGGACGACTTTCCCGGGGATTTTGAAGGTGGCGTAGTCCTGGTGGGGGAAAAAACGGAAAAGAATGCTTCTTTCGAAGTTCTGCTTCGTACTTTACGCGATCAGAGTGAAACTGAAGTTGCTGCCCTTCTGTTTTAAACCACAGTACACTGTGGCTGTGTAGTAAAGGGAGGGAGTGTATGTCGGACTATCGCAATGCCTATGCTGTAGGTTATATACGTGCCCTGGAGGGCAAACTGCTGCGCAATGACAGAATTGCGCGGATGTTGGATGCTCCTAGCGCAGCAGAGGTCTTAAATATTTTAATTGAAGCCGGTTACGGACAGGGGAGTGAACCCCCCGACGAGTTCGAAGCTTTAATTGCCACTGAGCAGAAACGCACCCTGGAGTTGATGCAGGAGATCTCCTCTCAGCTGGAATTAACCGAACTCTTCTATTTACACTACGACTTGCATAACTGTAAGTTGCTTTATAAGGGTCGCTACAGCGGAGAGCGGCTGGAGGGTGAACTCTTTTCCTTGTTGGGGACTATTCCCCTGGCAGATTTACGAGTTGCCATGGAGGAGAAGGATTACTCTCTATTACCTCAGGCTTGGCAGGAGGTTCTGCAAGAGACCGATAGCTCTGTAGCCGAAAGGTTAGACCCCGGACTCTTTGATGTCCAGATGGATGTAGCTTACTACAAGTCTGTTTGGAAGCATATCCAAGATAAAAAGATACGCTTTCCCTTTGTTTCGCAATATTTTGCTCTCTCAGCAGATTTTAACAACCTGCTGCAGATTTTGCGCCTTAAACTCTTAGGTAAACCCTCGTCGCTTCTCCCCAGCATCTTTCTGCCTGGGGGCTCCTTAACTCTCGCTACCTTAGCACCTCTGTGGGAAGGGGAGCTGGAGCGAGACGCTTGGGGACACAGTCCTTTTGCTGCCGCACTGGCTAAAGGGTGGCTGGCATATCAGCAGAGAGGTTCAATTGCTGACTTAGAGAAGGAGCGCGACAACGCCTTGTTCAGGCTTGCCGGGGAAGGAGACCAGGGACCTCTCTCCATAGGTCCGGTGCTACGCTACCTACATTATCGGGAGCAGGAAACCAAGGTAGTGCGTCTCATCATGACGGGCAAAACCAACCGGATCCCCGATAGGTTACTCCGGGAAAGGGTGCGTGAACTATATGCCTGATATAGCCATTATCGGTGCCCGGGATGCCGTTATCGGCTTCAAAGCGGTGGGGGTAGCAGTTTACCCGGCAGAAACGCCGGCGGAGGCGCGTCCTTTAATTCATCAACTGTGTCAGGAACGGAGTACTGGTGGGGTGGCGGTACTTTTTGTCACCGAGGAGCTCTACCAGGCTTCGGCGGAAACTATTAACACCTATAAAGATAATCCGCTTCCCGCCATTATTCCTATCCCAGGTAGTCAAGGCTCCGTGGGCATCGGAATGGCAATCATCAGAGCCAATATGGAAAAAGCCATCGGCGCTGATATACTATTTGGGGAAAGGAGATAGCCATGGGAACCATTGTTAAGGTGTCCGGTCCGCTGATCGTGGCTAGCGGGATGGCGGATGTCAAAATGTATGATGTTGTGCGCGTCAGCCATAGACGTTTGGTGGGCGAGGTAATAGAATTACGGGGCGACATGGCCTCCATACAAGTCTACGAAGAGACCTCCGGCTTAGGACCGGGGGAGCCGGTGGAAAGTACCGGCGTTCCTCTCTCGGTGGAGTTAGCACCGGGGCTAATCGAATCCATTTTTGACGGTATTCAACGCCCTCTGGCCTTAATCCGTGAACAGTCCGGAGACCGCATAGCCAGAGGTATCGAGGTAGAATCTCTGAATCGCACCAAGAAGTGGCCTTTTACCCCTGTAGTTAAGGTAGGCGACCGGGTGACTACTGGTGACATATTAGTCACCGTTCAGGAGAGCGAAGCCGTGCTGCACAAGGTGCTGGTTCCTCCCGGCGTGGCAGGCGAGATTACCTGGGTAGCTACTGGCGAAGCCACTATCATCGACCCTATCGTCCGCTTAAAAACTAGCGGTGGCGAGGTTGAACTTCCCATGCTGCAGCGCTGGCCGGTGCGCCGGGGGCGCCCCTACGCCGAGAAGCAGTCCCCTACTGAGCCGATGCTCACGGGGCAAAGGGTTATCGACACCTTCTTCCCTATTGCCAAAGGGGGAGTGGCGGCAGTGCCCGGTCCCTTCGGCAGTGGCAAGACCGTGGTGCAGCACCAGCTAGCTAAGTGGGCAGATGCCGAAATTATTGTCTATGTAGGGTGTGGCGAACGCGGCAACGAGATGACCGACGTGCTGATGGAGTTTCCGGAACTTCATGACCCTCGCACCGGTTTACCCCTGATGAAACGGACAGTGCTTATTGCTAACACCTCGGACATGCCGGTGGCAGCTCGGGAAGCGTCCATATACACCGGTATTACTATCGCCGAATATTTCCGGGATATGGGTTATAAGGTAGCCTTAATGGCAGATTCCACTTCCCGTTGGGCAGAAGCTTTGCGGGAAATGTCCGGTCGTTTGGAAGAGATGCCCGGTGAGGAAGGTTACCCGGCATATCTCTCTTCCCGGGTGGCAGAGTTCTACGAGCGGGCAGGCTTAGTCATTGCCCTAGGTGCCGAAAAACGGTTGGGAGCTATCTCGGCTATTGGTGCTGTTTCCCCTCCCGGAGGAGACCTTTCCGAGCCGGTTACCCAAGCTACTTTGCGGGTGATTAAAACCTTCTGGGGTCTTTCGGCTAACCTGGCTTATCGCCGTCACTTTCCGGCTATCGACTGGCTGCAGAGCTATTCCCTTTATGCCGACCAGCTAAAGAGTTGGAACGAGGAAAACCTGGCGCCTAACTGGAACCAAATGGTGCAGGATGCCATGATCCTTCTTCAGGAAGAGGCAGAGCTGGAAGAGATTGTGCGTCTGGTGGGTATTGATGCTCTTTCCTTTAAGGATCGCCTCACTCTGGAAAGCGCTCGCTCCGTACGCGACGACTATCTGCATCAAAATGCCTTCCACGAAATAGATACCTACACCTCACCGCAAAAATCGTTACGCATGCTCTCCTTAATTATGGAGTATAACGAATTGGGGCAGAAGGCTCTGCTCAGCTTCGCTCCCTTTAACAGGATTGTCGACTTACCGGTTCGGGAGACTATCGGTCGTTTCAAGTATGTTCCCGAGGAGGAAGTGGAGGAGCAGTATGCCACGGTTTTGGAAACCTTGCGCAGTCAAATGCAGGCTGTAGTGGCTGAAGGGGGTGTCCGGGAATGATTAAAGAGTATCGCACCATCAGAGAGGTAGTCGGTCCCCTCATGCTCATCGAAGAGGTTGAAGGGGTAACTTACAACGAATTAGTGGAAATCCGGCAAGCCAACGGAGAGTTGCGCAGCGGACGGGTGTTGGAAGTAAATGGCGATAAAGCTCTAGTGCAGCTCTTTGTTTCCGGTCAGGGGTTAAAGATCGACGATGCCAAGGCACGCTTTTTAGGGCACGGTATTGAGCTGGGAGTCTCCTTGGATATGCTGGGGCGGGTCTTCAATGGCTTAGGTGAACCGATCGATGGCGGTGACCCTCTAATCCCGGAAAAGCGGCTGGATATCAACGGCGAACCTTTAAACCCCACTGCTAGAGACTACCCCAACGAGTTCATCCAGACAGGTGTTTCCGTTATCGATGGTTTGAACACCCTGGTGCGGGGACAGAAGCTACCGGTCTTTTCCGGTTCCGGTTTACCTCACGCCCAACTGGCAGCTCAGATAGCTCGTCAGGCACGGGTTATCGGCGATGAAACCGCTAACTTTGCCGTGGTTTTTGCTGCGGTAGGGATCACCTTCGAGGAAGCCAACTTTTTCATCACCGACTTTACCAAAACCGGAGCGATTGAGCGCACCGTCCTTTTTGTGAACCTGGCTAACGACCCGGCTATTGAGCGTATTGCTACCCCGCGGATGGCAATTACCGCTGCGGAGTATCTGGCTTACGAGCAAGGGATGCACGTGCTGGTTATTATTACCGATATTACCAACTATACCGAGGCTCTGCGGGAAGTTTCTGCTGCTCGCAAAGAGGTGCCTGGGCGTCGCGGCTACCCAGGTTACCTGTACACCGACTTAGCTACCATGTATGAGCGGGCGGGGCGTATTAAAGGTAAAGCGGGTTCCATTACCCAAATCCCTATCTTGACCATGCCGGAAGATGACAAGACCCATCCTATTCCGGATCTTACCGGCTATATCACCGAAGGGCAGATTGTTTTCTCCCGTGACTTCAATCGCCGAGGTTTAACCCCTCCCGTAGATGTGCTGCAGTCCCTGTCCCGCCTTAAGGATAAGGGGATTGGTGCCGGCAAAACCAGGGAAGATCACGCGGATACTATGAACCAGCTTTATGCCGCCTATGCCAGGGGCAAAGATGCTAAGGAGCTGGCCGTTATTTTGGGTGATGCTGCTCTCTCGGATATGGATAAGCTCTACGCTAAGTTTGCTGATGCCTTTGAGCGGGAGTATATCTCCCAGGGTTTCAACACCAACCGCACCATCTTTGAGACTCTGGAGCTGGGCTGGCGCCTGCTGGCACTGCTCCCCAGGAGCGAACTGCGCCGTATCCGCGACGCTTATTTGGATAAATATTGGCCAAACGATGCGGCAGTCACACCGTAAAGGTAGGGGAGAGCTATGCCTAATGTAACCCCAACCCGTATGGAACTCACCCGCTTGAAGCGCCGTTTGCGGACGGCAGAGCGGGGCCATAAGTTACTCAAAGACAAGCGGGATGAGATGGTGCGGCGCTTTGTGCTACTCATCCGGCGCAACAAGGAGCTAAGGGACGAAGTTGAAGCCAGGCTGGAAGAGGCTATGAGCGGCTTTGTCCTCTCCCGGGCAGTAATGTCTCTGCCGGCTTTCGAAGAAGCTTTACTCTTGCCTTCGCGCCAGACGCAGTTGAAAGCCTCCACCCAAAGTATTATGTCGGTGAGCGTACCCAAGTTTCAGTTGGAGGTCTCGGAAGATAGTGGTGCCTTGCCCTACGGCTTTCTCACCACCTCAGGTGATCTGGACCAGGCGGTAGCCCTGCTCACTCTCCTCATGCCTACCCTCATTGAGCTGGCGGAGATCGAAAAAACTTGCACCCGCCTGGCTGACGAAATTGAAAAGATACGCCGTCGGGTGAACGCTTTGGAGTATGTTATGATTCCCGAAATGCAAGCCGATATCCGCTATATTACTATGAAGCTGGATGAAAACGAACGCGGCAACTTAACTCGCCTGATGAAGATGAAGGACATTATTGCCGAAAGAGTTTAGCAGCTCCCAACCTCTAACCCCGCAAGCTATATAGCTTGCGGGGTTGAGGCTGAAGACAAAGTCTTCAGCCTCTCGCCTTAAGAGTGCGCTCTTCGGCGAATTAAGTTATGTTCTTGCAACAAAGTTTGCTTTTTGACGCGCAGGTCGCCAAAAAGCGGTTACTTTTATCCCTTTAAGATAATTTAGGCAGGAAACAAAGTACATGAAACCGGTTCTTCTTCAGTCTAGCCCCGTAAGCTATTTAGCTTACGGGGCTATTTAGCTGCCGAGGGTCGGCAGGTTGACTATTCCCCCAAAAGGATGTACAATAAAGATGCTGTCGTTGCTGTTAAGGGAAGGGGGGGTGGCATGGCTAAAATCTTTGATGTCAACTTTCTCTACAGCTCTTTCTTTATCATTTTGCAGGCGTTACCTACCACCCTGGGGATTACGCTGGTGGCTTTTGCCTTCGGTATGCTTATCGGCTTCTTTTCGGCCATCGTCCGCATCTATCGGGTGCCGGTGCTGCGGCATATCGTAACTTTTTATACCTCCTTTATCCGGGGCACCCCTTTACTGGTGCAAATCTACTTGGCTTACTACGGTCTTCCCCTTATGCTTAAAGGGGTGGAGGCAAATTACGGCTGGCGTCTGGATATTTCCGGTATACCGGCTATCTACTATGTATATGTAGCTTACGCCATCAACACCGGTGCGTACTTAACTGAAACTATCCGAGGAGCTATTGAAGCTGTGGATATGGGGCAGTTCGAAGCTGCGCAATCTATCGGCATGACCACCCAGCAAATGTATATTCGTATTATTCTGCCCCAGGCTTTTTTAGTAGCCCTGCCTAACTTAGGCAATACCATTATCTCCCTGATTAAAGATACCTCCTTAGCCTTCTCGGTTACTGTAGTGGAGCTTATTGCCAAAGCTAAGATCACTGCCGCCAGAAACCTGCGCTTTTTCGAAGTGTACATTGCTGCCGCCGCCATCTACTGGCTAACCTGTATGGTCTTAGAGTATATGGTCAAGGTAGCCGAGCAGTATGCTAAAAAGAAGAGAGGGTTAGCCTGATGATCGCCCTAGAGGGAATCTACAAAGCTTACGGCAACCGCCCTGTGCTGCGTGGTATCGATTTGCAGGTAAGCCAGGGACAGGTGGTGGTAGTTATCGGACCTTCGGGATCCGGAAAGACTACCTTACTAAGGACGATCAACTTTTTAGCTCCGGCAGACAAGGGAATTCTGCGCCTAGGGGATAGGGTGGTGGATGTTACCAAAGCTACTAAGAGCGATATTATGGCTATTCGCCGCTCAACGGCTATGGTCTTCCAGAGCTTTAACCTCTTTGTTAACAAAACGGCGCTGGAGAATGTTTTAGAAGGTCTGGTGGTGGTCAAAAAGCTGCCTCTCCGAGAGGCGAGGGAGATTAGCTTACACTATATGGAGCGGGTAGGCTTATCCGGCAAGGAAGATAGCTACCCCAACCAGTTATCCGGTGGGCAACAGCAACGGGTGGGCATCGCCCGAGCGTTAGCCCTGCAACCTCAGGCTATCCTTTTCGATGAGCCTACTTCTTCCCTGGATCCCGAATTGGTAGGGGAAGTTCTGGCAGTAATGAAATCCATCGCCGCCGAGGGGATGACCATGCTGGTCGTCACCCACGAAATGAGCTTTGCCCGGGATGTGGCTCACCACGCTAT
>WREE01000082.1 GCA_009779515.1 Symbiobacteriaceae bacterium | reverse complement strand
CTGCCACCGGAGTCGGGATTAAAGGCCAGGTAACCTGGCGCTGTAGCCTGCCGTAGCCAGGAGCGTTAGACATCACATGCTCGATGAAGAGGTCGTGGATAGCTTCCCGGGTCGGTCCTAAGTTTTCTTCGGCAATACCGGGACGCAAGTTCGGCACTATCTTGAGAACAAAACCTTCACCCAAAAGATCCTCAACCACGGGGATACCACTGGAGGAGCCGGCATAAATTACCGGTAAAGCATGGGTATAGCCAAACTTAGGACGAGGCCTGGCAGTACGGATAAAGTCACACATCTCCACGACAAAACCGATCACCGAAGCTCCTTCAATACCACCGGAGAGGAGGATCATATCCGGACGCAAATGGCGCAGCCGCTCCAACCGTTGAAACTGTGACAAACCATCGTCGTTGGAAAAGAGGTCTAATAAGATAGCCCCGCCACCCATCGCCGCTCGCTCGGCAGATTCCGCGCTGATATTACCTACATTACCACAAACCACCATTTGTAAACCTCCACCAGCTGAACTGGTGGCTAAAAAGTGGTCACTGCTTAAATGTAGCTCACCGTTATCTCCCTCGCCTAGGAGAGTTATGCCGCTGCGGTCTTGGAGCATTTGGATAGATCGGCGTACCCCCACCATGACATCCTCGTCAGGGGCTTCTACGGTGGTTCCGGCTTCGCCGCGAAAGAGTAGGTGCCATACCCCGGCTTCCTCTTGAAAGAGCAAAGCTTTCGTGGTGGTACTCCCCACATCAACTATGACCATGCGTTTCATCGAGGACCTCTTCCGGAGGTAATTACATTGAACATGCAGCATCGCTCCCTCATGTAGTTTTAGTATTAAAACAAACGGTTACTGTCTAAGAGAATGGTGACCGGTCCGTCGTTTATCAGCTCCACCTCCATATGAGCCTGAAAAATACCAGCTGCTACCGGAACATCCAACTCCTGAAGAGTTTTCAGGAAGTCGTGGTAAAGCCTTTCGGCCAAATCGGCAGGGGCGGAGTCCGTATAAGAGGGACGCCTTCCCTTACGAGCATCGCCATACAGGGTAAACTGGGAAACTACCAGGAGTTCTCCTTGCGTGTCCCTGAGGGAAAGGTTCATCTTATCTTCCTGGTCAGGAAAAAGACGCAAGTTGACGATTTTTTCTGCCATATAACGGAGGTCGCTTTCCTTATCATTGCTTTGAAAAGCCACTAAAACCAGTAAACCTTTACCAATAGCAGCAACAGTTTCGTGGTCTACGCTAACTGACGCCCGGCTTACCCGCTGGAGAACCCCGCGCATAATATCAACCTCTCTACTTTTCAAAGATGAATAGCCACATGCTCCGTCTCTTTGGGCTCCTTCTCCTCCACCCCATAGACATCCCGCACACGACGTAGCCGTTCCTTTAAAAAGCCCAACTGCTCTAAAGAGTTAACCTCCACATCCAGGTGAATAGTGGCTATATTGCGTTTGTTGCTGCTGGCTTTGCAGGCATGTAGAGCTATTTTGGCGTCGCTTATTTGCATTAAGAGCTGAGCTAGAAGTTGGGGGCGGTTTAAGGCGTGAACCACCAGGGAGACCACAAAACCTTGAAGAAGATTTTCCCCCCACTCGGTGGGGATGAGGCGTTCAGCTTCCACGAAGCGCAGAGTAGGACAATTCCGACGGTGGATCGTTACTCCGCGCCCCCGAGTTGTATATCCGATTATGGGACAGCCGGGGATGGGGTTGCAGCAACGCGCCAAGCGGTGAACTAACCCTTTAAGGTCATCAATGACAATACCTGCAAAAGGTTTGCTCTCCTCCACCAAAACTTCCGCCAGTAAATCTTCCTCACTAGGCTCTTCGGTGGCTTCTAACCGGCGCCATAAATCCCCGAGACTTTTCGCCAGGTTTCCGGCGATAATTTCCCCAAAACCCACGGCAACTAGGACATCTTCCCACTGAGCTTTGTGCAACCGCCTGGTTTGCTGGGCGATTATGGCAGGAGTAAGAAGCTTACTGGTATCGAATCCCAAATGGCGTAGCTCCCTGCTCAGAGCAGCTTCGCCTCGCTGCAGATATTCCTCCCGGTGTGCTTGGCGCAGGAAGGAACGGATCCTCTCCCGAGCAGTGCGCGTGCGCACAAAATTGAGCCACCCGGGGCTGGGACCGCGACCTAACTGTTTAGTGGTGAGAATCTCCACATGGTCGCCATTGTTTAGCTCTGTATCGAGAGGAGCGATGATACCGTTGATCTTGGCACCGATACAGCGGTGCCCCACCTGGGTATGGATACGATAGGCAAAATCGATGGGGGTGGACTCCCGGGGTAAGGTGATAATATCCAAGTTGGGAGTGAACACTCTTATTTCTTCATCGAAGACTTCGGACTTGATAGCTTCGAGATACTCCATCCCTTCAGTATCACGTCCCAGTTCAATAACTTCCCGTATCCAGCGTAATAGCTTAAGGGTCGCCTCGTCGGTTTTTTGCTCTTCTTTGTAAACCCAATGGGTAGCAATACCTTTTTCAGCAATATCGTGCATTTCCGGAGTGCGGATTTGCACTTCCAGATTCTCTCGGTCGTTGACGCGGATGGTGGTATGTAGCGATTGATACCCGTTATTTTTAGGAACACTGATAAAATCGTGGAGTTTACCGGGATAAGGTACTCCTACAGTATGAGCAATACCTAAAGCGGCATAGCAGGCAGTACGGTCAGGAGCAATAATGCGTAAAGCTACTAAATCGTAGACTTCGTCTAAATCTATATTTTTACTCTCCATTTTACGGTAGATACTGTACAGGTGCTTCACTCTACCATACACTGTGGCAGCAATCTCTGCTTCTTGGAGCATCTCTTTAAAAAGGATTATTTGGCTGGCTAGTAGCTCCTGCATTTGATCTTGCTTAGCCGCCAGCATATCGGTCAGGCGCAGGTACGTCTCCGGCTGTAAATAGCGTAAGCACAAATCCTCCAGCTCTGCTTTAAAGCTGTAAATGCCACAACGTCCGGCTAGAGGAGCGTAAATTTGCCTGGTTTCTCCGGCAATTTCTATCTGCTTGTCGACATTCATAAACTCTAAAGTGCGCATATTATGGACTCTATCAGCTAGTTTTATGACAATAACCCGGGGGTCTTTATCCATGGCTAAAAAGAGGCGGCGGTAATTTTCGACCTGACTGTTAACGATACCACTAAAATTAATATCTTTGAATTTCGTAAGTCCAGCCACAATATTGGCTACCGTCTCGCCAAACTGTTCGGCTAATTCCTCGGGAGAGAGGGAGGTATCTTCCACCACATCATGTAACAAAGCGGCACAAAGGGCATCTCCGTCAAGATGCAAGCTGGCTACAATCCCTGCCACTTCCAGAGGGTGAACAATATAGGGTTCACCTGAGAGGCGCAATTGCCCCCCATGAGCATCTTTAGCCAAAAGATACGCCTGGTGCATCCTCTGCTGCTCCTGGAGGGGGAGATAGGCAACGGTTTTCAATAAAGCTTCAAAATCCATTGTTGCAGCTCCTCTCTACATCGCCTAAGCTCTTGATAGCTGCTGAGTGTGTCAATTTGGGTTTGTTGAGGATGGGGAGTCAATTCCAAACGTGGCTCTCTCCTATCGCCAGTTAACCGGCAAAACCCAGCTTCCTGAAAAACGCTAAGCACATTGTGCAAAGCATAAGAGGCAAGGTAGGGTGAGAGACCACCGGGAGTACTACTTAACTCTATCTCCTGTAGCAGAGTACCTCCTAGGTTTTGTAACCAGCGATAGTATTGTCTTAGTTCAGCAGTAGCAGGTAAGAGCCACTGAATGGTCTGCTGCCAGTAAATAATTTGCAAAGGAGAAGCAATTAATTTAGGAGGCAAAGCACCCAGAGGGCTACAATTATACAGGGGATCCAATAGGTAAGCTACCCCACTCCCCTCCCCCAAGGTTACCCTTTGGGTTGGGGGAAGAACCGGAAATTCGTCGGTACTGACGAAGGAGAGATCGGCAGATAGGGGGGAAAAGTCTTGAGTTATTGCCCAACCCGCCTCCAGCAAGGCTTGCTGGCTGGTAGGTAAGGCATAATAAAAAGTAGCATCAGAGGGTAACCGGCGTAAGGTCTGGATTGTTTCTAAGTTATCTAAAACGGAGGGACGCCAAGCAACCAACTCCAAACGGATAGTTTCCTGACCACGGTAGCTGTTCTTCGTCAGTTTGGCTATAAGATCGACCATACCTAAAAAGCTCCCCATGGAGGCAGCCATGCGCCATGCCACCAAGTCGATATGGCTGCTTCCATAGTTTAAAGTGGCACTGAGGTGTTCACCCTGCCCCATGAGCCTTTGGGTTTTAACTTCGGCACCACGTACAAGCCAGTTGACTTCCTGGTTGCCGCTACCATATGGCTCCAGTAAGCGCAAGCGGCGATAAATATCTTGCCAATCCCCCTCCGGGGGAAGTTCCAGCTCTGCTATGTAGCGTAGAGGTGGCGGGGTTATATTCCTTACCCCTTGGAGCAGCATTTTTTTCAGAGGGATAAGCTGTTCTGCGGTGCAAGAAAAACCTGCAGCCAGTCGATGCCCTCCAAAAGTGGTAAGGTGCTCACTGGCGTCGCTGAGCAGTTGGTAGATATTGTAGCCTTCGGGAACCCTACCCGAACCTCGCACCCCGTCCTCGGTGGCAGCAGCAATAAAGACCGGGCATTGCCACTTCTCCACTAAGCGGGTGGCGACAATACCTAGGACACCGTGATGCCAATGGGGTTGGTAGAGCATCTGTAGCGGTTCATGCTGTTTTGCTTCATCCAGCTCGGCATATAGGGCTAACGCCTCCTGTAACACTGCTGCTTCAGTCTCTTTACGCAAATTGTTGAGACTATCTAGCTCTCTGGCTAGATCTTCAGCTTCATCGGGATCCTGACTCAGGAGGAGTTCCAAGGCCAAGTCGGCATGTTGCATTCTGCCACTGGCATTTAGCTTCGGAACAATGCTGAAAGCCACTTGATTGGTGGAAAGATTGGGCACATCCCCTGGTGCCAACAGAGCTTTTAGCCCGAGATAAGGGGTGCGTTCTATCTGCTTCAATCCTTCCCCCACCAGGAAGCGATTAGGACCAGTTAACTCGATAATATCGGCGATGGTACCCACCGCTACCAGAGCTAGTAAATTTGGTAAAATCTGGGGACGTTCCAAGGTTAAAGAGAGACTGCGTATCAGTTCGTAGGCTACCCCTACACCAGCCAAGGAAGTAGTGGGGTAGGAAGAAGGGAGCATAGGATTGATTACCGCTGTAGCCACAGGTAAGGTGGCTTCCGGGGTATGGTGGTCGGTAATGATTAAGTCGACACCTTGTTCCTGTAAAAAAAGAGCCTCGGTAAAGGAAACAATACCACAATCTACCGTAACTATGAGAGTGGCCCCTTCGTCTAGGAGGTACTCTAAGGCTTCCATGTTCAGGCCGTACCCCTCATCGAAGCGGTCGGGAATATAGGTGAGAGGAGGGAGAAAGCCTAAAGCATGGAACCCTCGTACCAGTAAGGCAACAGCCGTGACCCCATCGGCATCGTAATCGCCATATATAGCAATTTGTTCTTGGCGTTCTCTAGCTTGCAAGAGACGTTGAACCCCTTGGGGCATATCGTGAAGGGTAAAAGGGTCTGGCAGATCATCCCATCCAGGGTTAAGGAAGGTTTCTGCCTCCTCCGAGTTAGTCACCCCTCTGAGGCGGAGTAAGGCGGTGAACCAATCCGGTTGCCCTAACTTCAGAGCTAAAGCCATATCGGCAGCCCGGGGCACGGTGGCTAACGACCACATAGACTAATCCTCCTAAAAACCGGCACCACGCGAGCGGTAGCGTTCGTAAAAATCACGGCGATACTCTTCCAAGCGGTTGTGGGAGATCGCCTGACGAATCTCCTGCATCATATTCATAATAAAATAAAGGTTGTGCAGGGAGATGAGGCGCGGACCCAGCATTTCTTTACCCATGAAGAGGTGGCGCAGATAAGCTTTGCTGTATTGGTAGCAAACGGGACATCCGCAGGCAGCATCCAGAGGAGAAAAATCTTTGGCATACTCGGCATTGCGCAGGTTGACGCGCCCTATACTGGTCATAGCGCTGCCATTTCTGGCAATACGGGTAGGCAAGACACAATCGAAGAGGTCGATACCCCTCCTTACTCCTTCGATGAGAGCATCTGGAGAGCCAACCCCCATAAGGTAACGAGGTTTATCCTGGGGTAGGAGAGGGGTTATTTCCTCTAAAATATTGTACATAAGCTCTTTCGGCTCTCCCACCGAAAGACCGCCAATAGCATAGCCGGGAAAGCCTAAGGAAAGCAAATCCTGGGTGCTGCGTCGCCGCAGAGCCGGGGAAACCCCACCCTGAACAATACCGAATAGATCCTGATCCTTTCGCTTTTGAGCTGCCAGACAGCGCTCTGCCCAACGGGTAGTGCGCTCCACCGCCTTGGCCAAATGGCTTTCATCCGCAGGATAAGGAGCACATTCATCAAAAGCCATGATGATATTGGCTCCAAGTGTCTCCTGGACTTCAATGGCACGTTCGGGGGTAAAGAGGTGTCGGGAGCCGTCGATATGAGAGCGGAAAGCCACCCCTTCGTCACTAATTTTATTCAAAGCCGAAAGGGAAAAGACTTGAAAACCACCACTATCGGAAAGAAGGGAGCCATCCCACTTCATAAAATTATGGACACCACCGGCTGCAGCCATAACTTCTACACCGGGACGGAGGTAGAGGTGATAGGTGTTGCACAAGATAATACCCGCTCCGATGAGGTGCAGTTCCTGGGTGGTAAGACTTTTAACCGCTGCTTGGGTTCCGACAGGCATAAAGGCGGGGGTAGGAAATGAATTGCGCGGCGTAGCAATGGTGCCTAGCCGCGCCGCAGTACCGCTAGCCTGACATGTTACCGTGAACATGAGCCACCCCCTGGAAGAGATATTACCAGTCAACATTTGCCACATTATAACACAAGAAAAAAATAGCTACAATATAAAGCCTTCACTTTCCTGGAAAAAGTTCCCCTAGTCCAATTCACGATGGTATCAAGCACAGGAGGTAGCTTAAAAACCAGATGGTGTGTTGTCCAGGAAGCAAAATCGGAAGACCTTCTTGTCTGTTGACCAATGCTGTCGTAAAACGGAGGAGTATTCTCGAAGATTACCGATGAGGGAGGTTATTATGGTAAGAAAAGCGAATCTAGCATGTAATAATGGGAGTGTCAAGATAAACTCCCTGATACAGGAGGTACAACCGAAATGAATTCAGAAGATAAACTACAATCTGTGAAATGGTTCACCCGAACGAAGAAGGAACTGAAGCCTAGATCCAAAGCTAAAGAAGCCGATGCTCTAACCTTAGCCGCAACTGAGGAGGAACTTGCAGCAACCGCTGCCACGCCTCTCGAAGGAGAGAGTACTCCAGTAGTGGTGCCAGCCTTACCCCCCAAAACCCGTGGTCGTCGCAAAAGAGAACCGCAACCATTACCCTTTCCTACAAGTACTAACAAACGCCATTTTAACACTCTCTCTCCTAATTTGCTGCAAATGCAAAGTGAACTTTCCTCTTTTGGTAGCGCTATGCAACAGGTCGCTACCGATACTTCCCAACTGCTCCAGGAGACCAAACAACTGCACCGCTTGTATCACAACGAGTTCGCCGGTCGCCTCCTCTCCATGCAGGAAGAGTTGGAAGGGTACCGTGAGAGAGCCAAAGGTACTCTTTTCCACCATATTTTAGGAGAGATTGCTAAGCTCTACAGCAACAATGCGGCTCTCCTCCCAACCGTAACCGATGAGAAGATTGCTAAGCAGCTTGATAATATGTTTTTGGATCTTTTACAGATTCTGGAGAGCTACGATGTTCGCAAGCAGGAAAGCGCCGTAGGTGAAGTTCGCAACCCCAGACATTGCCAGGTAGTAGGACGGCATCACACCACCGACCCTTCTTTACATAATACAGTTGCCCGCAGTATCAGTGCCGGTTTTTATATCGAAAATCGCAACCTCGTGAAAGAATTGTTGGAAGTATATATCTATGAAGCACCCCCCAGCAACCCTGACTCCGAAAAATAATAATTGGCATAATAACTAAAAGGGAGGTTTACATGTGTCGAAAAAGGTATATGGTATCGATTTAGGCACTACCTACTCGGCTATCTCCACACTGGATGACCGTGGAATGCCAGAGATGATTCAAAACTTCTTCGATTCTGAAGACCTTTTGGCTTCAGTGGTTTATTTTCCCGAGGTGGGCGATCCGGTAGTTGGTAAGGAAGCCAAGAACCAGGCAGAAATTTCTCCCCAAGATGTAGTACAATATATCAAGCGGGAAATTGGTAAAGAGCATGCCCAAACACGTATCTTTGGCGGACAGCCTTACGATGCCATCTCGATCTCCGCGCTAATTCTTAAGCGCCTGAAAGAGTATGCTGAAGACCAGGGACACGAAGTGCGGGACGTAGTCATCACTTGCCCGGCGTATTTTGGCAACGAAGAACGAGATGCCACCCGGCAAGCTGGAACTATCGCAGGCTTAAATGTCCTAAATATTGTCAATGAACCCACGGCTGCTGCTCTAAATTATTGTTGTCGCGAATACCAGGAGAACCGCAAAATTATGGTTTATGATTTAGGTGGTGGCACCTTCGATGTTACCCTATTCGATTTTGCTGTAGACGAAAACGGCAAAGCCTCCATAGTGGTCTTGGGAACTGGTGGTGATGATCAACTGGGGGGTATCGACTGGGACAACCGTCTTTACAACCAGATCTGTAAACTATATGCTGATGAAAACGGTATAGACACCAATAGTTTTTCGGCTGAACTGCGCCAAAAGCTGCGGGCTGTAGTGGAAGAGACCAAGCGCTCCCTTACCGGGCTGCAATCTCGTAGCTTTACGATTAACCATGCCGGGGATTCGACCCGCTTGGAAGTAACACGCCAAGGCTTTGAGGAGCTCACCCACGATTTAGTTGCTCGCACTATTAGCTTTGTCCACAAACTCCTGGGAGAGGCTGCCGTTGCCCCGGAAGCTGTCGATGTTGTCCTTTTAGTCGGCG
>WREE01000081.1 GCA_009779515.1 Symbiobacteriaceae bacterium | reverse complement strand
TGAGGCTGGGAGGTGAAGCTATGGGAGAATGGAGCGAGTCTTGGCGGGTAATACTGCTCATAACCTGTTGCTGTTTACTCTTTAGTTCTGTCCTGGGGGTAGGTTTAGCCGTGATGTTAAAAAATAGCGCTTGGCAAATGCCCCAGTGGGAGTGGCAACTACCTGCCTTCGCCTTCCCTACACCCTGGCAGCAGACCCAGAGCGGGCTATCTAGCGAGCCTCCCACGGTTCCACCTACTGTAGCCGAAGTCCCTCTTCCTACCTTACTAGCTCTTCTCGGCTATCAGGCTGCTCCGGTGCCGGAAGTTATAAGTCTTGCCAAAGAATACCTGGGGGTGCCTTACCTCTACGCCGGTGAGCTGGAGCGAGACGGTATGATGGACTGCTCAGCTTTTACCGTGTTAATCTACGGCAAACTGGGTATTCCTTTGCCTCGCACCACTTACGGTCAGGTGTTGTTGGGTGAAGAGGTCACCCGCATTGAAGATATGCTCCCGGGAGACCTTATCTTCTTCCAGGATACCTGGCCAAATAACTTTCAGCTAGGGGTGACCCATGTAGCTATTTATATGGGCAATTACCACATGATCCACTGCTCCCTGCGTATGGGGGGGGTAGCGATAACCTCCATTAACGATGTTTTTTATATGGAACACTGGCATTCTGTGCGCCGCATATTGCCAAAGGAGGGTAGGGGCAATCTCAGTTAGTTGCCGGACTATATTAGATATATGCGAAAGGACGGGGTTTGTTTGTTACACAAGTATGACCATTACTATACCTACGCAGAGCTTACCCAAGCTCTGGAAAAGCTCCAGCAGAGCTACCCACAACTGGCAAAACTTTTAAGTATTGGTAAGTCACCCCAGGGGCGAGACCTCTGGCTGATGGAAATAACCGATCCCACCACGGGGACACCTTGCAGTAAACCGGCTTATTATGTGGATGGTAACCACCACGCCGGTGAGGTTACCGGCAGCATGGTAGCCCTTTACGCTATCGACGAGCTGCTCAGCCGTTCCTCGGAGCCGGAGTTTGCTCAGCTGCTGCAGCGTTACACCTTTTATATCCTGCCTCGTATCTCCACCGATGGCGCCGAGCATTATCTCACCACCCCGGACTCCTTGCGCTCCGTGCCCCGCCCCTACCCCTTCGTGGAGCAAATGCCGGGGCTCTATCCTGCCGACATCGATGGTGACGGGATGATCACCTTAATGCGGGTGGCTACCCCTCTGGGTACCTGGAAGGAAGATCCGGAAGATAGCCGTCGGATGCTGCGTCGCCTCCCGGACGAGGAAGGCGGCACCTATTATGCTATCTACCAGGAAGGGCTTATCCATGAGTATGACGGTTTTACCTTTGAAAGCGCACCCTCTCGCTGGGGGCTGGATTTAAACCGTAACTATCCGGTGGAGTGGGGGATTGAAGCGCGGCAACCGGGAGCAGGGGCTTACCCCTTGTCGGAGCCGGAAACCCGGGCGGTAGTGGAATTTGTTATGTCTCACCCTAATATTGGCGGCGCTGTTACCTTGCATACCACCGGCGGGGTTATTCTACGTCCTCCGGGGACAAAGTCCGAGCGTCGGGCGAACCAAGGTGATGTGCGTATCTTTAAAGCTATTGGGGAAATGGCTGTGGCGGAAACCGGTTACCCTTCCGTCAATATTTTCGACGAATTCCTGGGGGATACCGCTAACTTTAACAGTGGCGCCTTTGACGACTGGCTATATGCTACCCAAGGTATCCCCGCTTACACGGTGGAGCTATGGGATTTAGGCTTACGTTCGGGAGTTAAAATGTGGCCGCGTAAAGATAAAGATGATAAAGAACTAGCCGAGGACTTTGCTAAAGTTTTAGCTTGGATCGATAAAGAGCTGGAAGGGGTAGGCTTTAACCCTTGGACCCCCTTTAACCACCCTCAACTGGGAGCGGTGGAACTTGGTGGCTTCCATGGTAAGTTCCTCTCCCAGAACTGCCCGCCGGCGCTTTTGGAGCAGGAATGCCAAAAGAATGCTCGCTTCTTCTACCGTATGGCGCGCACCTTACCGCGCTTAGAAATTGCTTCGACCAAAGTGGAGAGGTTGGAAAACAACACTTGGAAGGTGCATTTGGAAGTGCAAAACCTGGGTTACTTACCCACCAACCTGACCCAAATGGCTCGGGAAGTCCGGGCGGTTAAGCCGGTCAAAGCGGAGCTTAAAGGGGCGACCATTATTGATGGGCGTAAGGAAAGAGAGTTCCCCCAACTGGAAGGGCGCGCCGGGGTAGGCGGCTCTTTCTCCGCTGGAGGCTTTAGAGGTGGACGTATTAGCCGTCAGAAGCAGCACCTCTCCTGGGTGGTGCAGGCACCTGCCGGTAGCGAAATTACTATCTCGGTTACTTCACAAAAGGCTGGCAATCCTGAAGTTAAAGTGACTTTGCAGTAATTATATAGCGTAATTTTTAGCAATAAATAGCATCAGGATACTATGCAGGGGTTGTGGCTCATGAGCAAGTTCTCCCAGACTTTGGTTCGTTTCCTGGAAATTCTTCTTATACTGTCCATCGGTTCGGCTGCCATTTACCTGGTAGGCTCGGTCTTGGTGACTAACACAGCGGAAGAGGCGCAAACCTTTTTAAGCTTAGTGAAAGCCAACTTCATCGAGCGTCTTCAGGGACATGCCCGCATTGTGGAATCGGCGGCTAAGGTGCAGTTTATAAGGGAATTTAGCATGGATAACATCCGAAGTTATCTGGGAGAGCTTGTTAGCGATTCCCCCCAGGTTTGGTCGCATTTTATCCTGGCAGACCACCGGGGGCTGGAGTTGGTTAACACCCTGGAGAATGCTCCCCGAGCCTCCATAACTAGCCAGCTGTACTTTACCACTCCTTATTATAATGGGGTTACCGTCATCGGCGAACCTCTATACGGCGTCTCGGTCAATCGCCCTCTGATTGGCATCGGCACTCCGGTAAAGCTGGACGGGAAAACCGTAGGGGTTTTGGTAGGTTTTCTCCGCCTGGAGTATGTCTCCCAGGTGCTAAACGAAAAGCAAATTACCAACAGCAGCTATACCTTTATGCTTAATTCCTCAGGGCTGCTATCGGGTCATCCGAATACGGAAATTATTTTGCAACGCAACTGGGTTAATCCTCCTATCGGCGAAGATCCTCCCTATTCCTCTCGCGACCAAGCTGCCATGACCGGGATCTTTGTCACCGCTCTTAGGGAAATGACCCTGGGGAAGAGCGGCTGGAAGCTAACCGCATACGAAGGGGATTATATTTTAATTAATTACCTGCCCCTGGGGATTCGCACCATGTCCCTGGGGATGATCTCACCGGTTTTTGAAATATATAACAAGAGCCTGCTGATTGCCATCTTTATGATCAGCAGCATGGTGCTGATTATCTTAGCTGTTTTTTTGCTCCAACGTCTGCGCCACTCGGTAACCCAAAATATCGACCTGCGGCAAAAGGCCGAGGCTGCCAACGAAGCTAAAAGCAACTTCCTTTCCAATATGAGTCACGAGCTACGCACCCCTTTAAACGCCATCATCGGGTATGCCCAGTTGGGGCGGATGGGCAAGGGGGACAGTGCCGAGGTTAACTTGCACCATATCGAAAGCTCGGGACGCCACATGCTAACCGTTATTAACGACATTTTAGATATGTCCAAAATCGAAGCTGGTAAGCTGGTGCTGAACTGTGTGGTTTTTTCTTTGCAAACCTGCATCGATGAAATAAATGAAATTGTCGCCTCTAATATTGCCGCGAAGAACCTTGTCTACTCCTCAGAAACATATGCTCTGGCACCTTATTGGGTTTATGGGGATGATGTGCGTTTAAAGCAGGTTCTGCTCAACTTGCTCTCCAACGCCATTAAGTTTACCCCTTCCCGAGGAGAAATACTGCTTTCCGGCGGCATCGTCGCTCAGGATGCTACCAATATCACCTTGGAGCTGGCGGTGAAAGATACCGGCATTGGTATGTCGGTGGAAAAGGTGAACCGTATCTTTAAGCCCTTTGAGCAGGGTGATGAACGCACCACCCGCTCCTTTGGGGGAACAGGCTTAGGGTTAACTATTACTAAAGCCATTGTGGAAATGATGCAAGGAGCTATTGCGGTCTCCAGCACCGAAGGGGTCGGTAGCACTTTTACCGTGCAAGTGAAAATGTTGAAAAGGGAAGCTCCGGTAGTGGAGGCGGTTTCCGAAGAGATGCAAGTCTTCTCCCTTTCCGGGGCGCATATTATGTTGGTGGACGATATTGCTCTAAATCGGGAAATTGTTATGGAGCTGATGGGGGATATGGGTATTATCTTCGTGGAAGCCGACAACGGCAGGGAAGCGGTGACTACCTTCGAGAATTCACCTATCGGTTACTACGATGTCATTTTAATGGATATTCAAATGCCAGTCCTAGACGGTTACTCTGCCGCTCGGGAGATTCGCCGCTTAAACCGTTCCGATGCTGGGCAAGTAAGTATATTGGCGCTGACGGCTAACGCTTTCCACGAAGATATTGTGGCAGCTTTAGATGCCGGGATGAATGGTCATGTCGCCAAACCTTTCGAGTTTAACAAGCTGTTAGCGTCTATCCAGGAGGAGTATTCCCGACATCGCACCTAAAATATTCTTCCGCCTCACCTGTAAACTATAGTTTACAATAACCTACCAAGTACGCTATACTCGGGAAGTCATGCCTTTGGTGTCCAGATTGTCTGAAAGGAGATTAGAGATATATGCCCCAAGTTACACTAGCGGCGTCCAAGCGCTCCGAACTGGGCAGCAACGCGGTTAAATGGCTGCGTCGCAAGGGACAAATCCCTGCCGTGGTTTACGGTAAAGGCGTTCCTGGGATGTCCCTGGCGATAACCATCGATGCTCACGAGTTCGACCGCCATATTGCCGTTCACCCCCAGAGCACCCTTATCCAGCTACAGCTGGAGCCGCCGATGATCGTGGTTCTTAAAGCGATCCAACGCCACACCGTTAAGCGCAACCCTATCCATGTAGATTTTTTGCATATCCAAATGGACCAAAAGCAAGAGTTTACCGTCCGGGTAACGCTTACCGGCAGCGCCCAAGGGGTTAAAGAAGGCGGAGTGCTGGAGCAAATTACCCATACTTTAAACGTGTTTTGCCTCCCGGCTTTGGTGCCATCCTTTATTGAGGTGGATGTCAACCTCCTGGGGTTAGATGAGCATATTGCGGTGCGAGATTTACAGCTTCCTCCCGAAGTGGAGCTGGTCGCCGATCCCTTGCAAGTTATCTGCACCTTAAAACAGGTGGTCGAGAAAGAAGCCGAGGAAGAAGCTCCCGGAGAACCTGAGCTTATCCGGGAACGCAAGCCCGAATAGCTTTATGCGCCTGATAGTAGGTTTGGGGAACCCCGGGATGCGTTATGCTGCCACCCGCCACAATCTGGGATTTCGCGGAGTGGAGCAGTTAGCGCTTTTCCTGGGAACGGAGCTAAAGAGCAGCAAATTCAACGGCCTTTATGGTCGGGTGTGGCACCGGGAAGAGGAATACCTACTCCTCAAGCCTCTGACCTATATGAACAGGAGTGGGGAGGCAGTGCAAGCCTTTGCTGCCTACTTTCGCATTCCTTTGGACAATATGCTGGTTATTTATGACGAAATTTCTCTCGATTTAGGACGGGTGCGGATACGCCCAGCGGGGCGCGGGGCAGGACACCGGGGAGCGGAGTCGGTAATCTCTTCCTTGGGTAGCTCGGAGTTTGCCAGGCTTCGCTTAGGGATAGGACCTCAACCTCCGGGACAGGATTCTGCCAGTTATGTCCTCGAAAGTTTTAAACCCACGGAACGGGAGATAGTCGAGGAAGTTATAGCGGTTATCCCAGATATAGTAATGTGCTGGTCACATGAGGGTATGACCAAGGCGATGAGTCGCTATAACCCCTGGACTGCGCCCTAAACCGTAGGAGCCTGTACTCGGCAGACGAGCAAGAAACGCAGCAGGAGCAAACATGTAAATGTCAAAACTGTTCGTGCAAACACAAAAAAGCTTTAGCGGATACTTGGGGGTTATCCCCTACAGGTATCCGCTGTAGGTATGTACGCGAAGGAGAGATCTGGATGCTCAACAACACCGCTACTCATCATACCCTCCCTCCGGGAAACAGTGTAAGTATCGCTCGACGCTTTCGGCGCACCAGCATCATCCTCTTTGCTATCGTCTTTATGGTTATGGCTGCAGTTATGCTCTATATCTTTAGCAGAGTTATCACCTGGGTCTCCTTAGACTACACCGAGAGCTTTGCGGCTTCCTCGGCGGAGGCACTCTCCGGGCATATTAACCGGGAAGTGGGGCTTATGGGGAAAGCCGTGCGCTCTCCCGAGGTTATCGCCTGGCTCCAGGATGAAGACAATACGGACAAAAAGAGTGCTGCTCTGGGAGAGCTCAAGGCTATTGTTAATGAGCTCCACAGTTATAACCTTTATATTGGGGTGGTCAATAGCAGTAACGAATATACGGTGCAGCGTATTTCCACCCCGGAAATTTTTCTCCCTTTTGCCACTTTAAACCGCGAGGTGGCAGAGGATGCCTGGTTCTTTACCTGTCTCGATTCTCCCTTGGAATATCGGGTAAGTGTGGGGACGGATCATGTTCTGCAGCGGGATCGCATGTGGCTGGACTACAAGGTTAGCCTGGAAGGTACGCCTCTGGGGGTTATTTGCACCGGTTTGGAGTATGGTCACATAGCCGGGGAACTCTTCGCGAACTTCGACAAAGCCACGATGATTGGTTCGGTGTTCGACAGCAGCGGCAAAGTGCATATGAGCAGCTCTCAAAGCAACATGCTAGATGCAGCCGCCAGCTTTAACTTCCGGGGGGAAAATGTTCGTGCGGGGAATGACGACCCTATCCTGGCAGCAGTGCAAGGCTATGTGCAGCAAAGAAGCGATACCGGGCTACAGTTACCGGTAGCTTATAGTCTACCCGGAGGGGAGTATTTAAGCATCGCACCTATTCGGGGGACAGATTGGTATATTGCTATCCTCTCCCAGGGGATATCTATTTTCAGTCCGACCCTCTTTATGCCCCTGGCAGCGACGGTTTTTGCCTTGTTGGTCATTACTGCTCTCCTTAGCACTTTATTAACGCACCGGATTATCTTTTCCCCTCTGGCAATGCTGGGGGAGAGCTTAGGGCTTCTCTCCGCTAACCAGGAAGCCCGTATCTACGGCACCGAACGGCAAGATGAGCTGGGGGAGCTTTCCCGCACGATTGAAGATCTGTTTCGCAAAGCCAACATCGATACCCTCACCGGTATTTATAATCGACGTTATATGGAAAACAACCTGTTGCGCTTGGTGGAACAGCTCTCCCGCAGCGGTACCTCCCTTTCTGTCTTAATGTTGGATATCGACTTTTTTAAAAAGTATAACGACACTTACGGTCACGATCAAGGAGATGAATGCCTGCGGGAGGTGGCAACTACCTTAAACCAAAACGTTTCCCGAGCGGACGATTTTGTGGCACGTTACGGGGGGGAGGAATTTATCGTAGTCCTTCCTAATACCGATCAGGCAGGAGCTTGTGTGGTGGCCCAAAAGCTGCTCCAGGCTGTCCGTTCGATCAAAATCCCTCATACCGCCAGCAGCATTGCTCCTTATGTCACGGTCTCCATCGGGGTGACCACCGGCAGGGTGTCCCACAAACAAGGTTGGGGGAGTTATGTCAAGCGCGCCGATGAGGCTCTGTACAGCTCCAAGCAAAATGGACGCGACCAGTACACTTTTTTAGCATATTCGGGGTTGGTCACTGGGGCTTCTAACGACTAGGAAGGGGGGGAACAAATGCATCATGCTTTGGGCATGATTCGTGATACTAACGAATACCGGGAACTGCAACAATTACTGGCACGAGGTCATTCCCAAGTTATGGTCTCCGGCTTGGCGGGGGCGCAAAAAGCTGTCTTTACCGCTCTCTTTTTAGAAGAGTTGTCTGTTCACCAGGAGCTTGAAGATCCCGATACCCATCGCCCTTTCCTTTTGTTGAGTGCTACGGAAGAAGGTGCCGCTCGTTTCTACGAGGAGCTGGTGCAACTTTTACCTCATCGTCGCCTAGCTCATTTTCCGGCTCTGGAAGATCTCACCTTTCAGGCTCTGGGGCAGAGCAAAGAGTTGGTAGGGGAGAGGGTTAGCGTCCTGAGGCGGTTGCTCCAAGGAGAGCTCCACGGGGTGGTAGCTTCTCCGGCAGCCTTACTTTCCTTACTCTTGCCGCCTGCCTATATGGATACCCTCCCCTTAGCCCTCTCCTTGGGCGCTTTGCTCCCTCTAACGGAGACTTTGCGACAACTGGTAAAGTTAGGCTATAAACGGACCCAGATGGTAGAAACTCCTGGTTATTTTGCTTTACGGGGAGGTATTCTGGATATTTTTCCACCCAGCGATACCAACCCTTTACGTATTGAACTGTTTGGCGATGTTATCGACTCTATCCGCCGTTTTTCTCCAGAAAGCCAGCTGAGCCTCACCTCTTTACGGGAAGCTGCGATCCCTCCGGCACGGGAGGTAGTCTTGGACGAAAGCGCTATACCCGAGGGTCGACTAAAAATTCAGCAGGAGCTTACCGCCACTCTGGCTACGCTAACTACTGATGAAGCCAAAACCAGGCTGTCCACTCGGGTCAACCATCTGCTGCAGCTTTTAGCTTCCGGTGAAAGTGACGACTCTATCGACTATTACCTTCCTTATTTTATTAGTAAACCAGCTTCCCTCTTGGACTATTTTACCTCTCCCCCTTTACTGCTGATCGATGAGCCGGTTCGCCTCCAGGAGGTGTGGGAGGAGCGCTGGGAGGAGATAGCTAAGGCCTTGGCAGAGCGGTTGGCAGGAGGAGAGCTCCTGCCTAAGCAGAAGGAGCGTTACTACCCCTTTGCTAGCTTCCAGCAACAGATACAAGGCTCCCAGGTGGTGGCAGTTACCTTGCTCCCCCGGCGCCCCAACTGGCTGCGCACCTTGCAACATGCTTCGGCGATCAACCGGACTCTACCACCTTTTCACGGCGCGGTGCAGAGTCTGATGGATGAAGTAGAACGCTGGAAGGAGCACGGCTTT
>WREE01000080.1 GCA_009779515.1 Symbiobacteriaceae bacterium | reverse complement strand
CCCCTACAAAAATCCATCGCCAATATGGTGCAGGAACTAATAAGTCACGGTTACACAACGATTGGGTTGTTTCAATGTAGCAGCAGTCATTTTGTAGGGGACGATGGTAATCGTCCCGCTGGAATGTGTGTACACTTACTGGACTCAGGGTCCCCGCGCACATGTGCGTGGGGTGGGAGCATCCAGGGGTTTGGGGGCGGGTAGCCCCCATCTATCAGAGTTAACAACTATATTCTCCCAGGAGTTCCCTAAACTCAGTACCGCTCAAGTTCTCTTTGTCCAGGAGATGCTGGGAAATTTTCTGTAAAACAGCCAGGTTTTGGCTCAGCAAATCTGTAGCCGCTTGCTGACATTCTGTCAGAATCTTACGAGTTTCGCTGTCGATGAGGTCTTCCGTATGGAGGGATCGCGATCTGCTGACTAAGCCACCTTCCAGGTAAAGGCTCTGGTTACTGTCTATACTCATAGGTCCCACCGTCTCGCTCATGCCAAACTGGGTGACCATACTTCGAGCCAAGGAAGTCGCTCTCTCCAGGTCGTTGGCAGCCCCGGTAGTCGGTGTGCCAAAAGATACCATTTCGGCAGCGCGTCCTCCCAGTAGGGTGGTTATCTGGGCTAAAATTTCATCTTTGGTCATCAAATAACGTTCCTCTTCGGGCATATTCATCGTATAACCTAAGCTCCCCATCGTCCGCGGTACAATGGTAATTTTTTGCACCAGTTGTCCCTTGGGCTGCAAAGCACTGACCAAAGCATGTCCCACTTCGTGATAAGCAACCATGCATCTTTCAGTGGCGTTCATAACCCTATCTTTTTTCTCCTTGCCGGCTATGACAACTTCCACAGCTTCCATAATATCTCTCTGGGTCACTGTGCTGCGTCCGTCTTTAACCGCCAATAAAGCCCCTTCATTAATCATATTGGCCAAATCGGCTCCGGTTGCTCCCGAAGTTACCAAAGCAATCTCCTGAAAATTGACATCGTTGTCCAGTTTTACCTGTGATCCGTGTACTTGTAAGATAGCTATACGTCCTGAGAGATCCGGCTTCTCCACGATAATGCGTCTATCAAAGCGACCAGGTCTAAGTAGCGCTTTATCCAACACTTCCGGTCTGTTAGTTGCCGCCAAAACCACAATACCTTTATCCCCGGAGAATCCATCCATCTCGGTGAGCAGTTGGTTTAGGGTCTGCTCTCGCTCATCATTACCCCCCAGTGGATTGTCGCGACTTTTGCCTATAGCATCAATTTCATCAATAAAAATTATACAGGGAGTGGTTTTATTAGCTTGTTCGAAAAGGTCCCGCACTCTGGAAGCACCGACACCGACAAACATTTCGATAAACTCACTTCCAGAGATAGAGTAGAAGGGAACCTTGGCCTCCCCCGCTAAAGCTCTGGCGAGAAGGGTCTTACCGGTTCCCGGGGGACCTACCAGCAAAGCCCCTTTGGGCTGTTTGGCACCAATTTCTTTATACTTGTCCGGATGACGCAAGAAATCCACCAGCTCCGCTAAACTCTCCTTGGCTTCATCCTGTCCGGCAACTTGATCGAAGGTAACGCCCGTACTCGCCTCCAGAACATACTCCTTAGCCTTACTCTTGCCCATCCCCATGAAGTTGCCCTGACCCATTCTTTGGAATAAATTTCGCCCAAGGAAAGTAAAGAGCAGATACATAACCAGCACAGGAACAATCCAGTTCATAATAAAGTTGAGGATAGGGGAATCTGGTCTGGAGGCAGAGCGAAAGAACTCTACTCCGTTGGTGTTTAAACGTTCCACCAATAAGGGATCATCGAGTCTTACGGCAGTAAAGAGGGTATCCGTGGTAATCGCCTTATCCTTACTGCCGGTGCTATACCCCTGAGGATAAAGAATGCTCTCCACATCATCAAGATTAGCATCTTGTTTGATAGTTACATGCAGGAGCTCATCATCCACCTGAACTCTTTGCACATTGCCACTTTCGATAAGGCGTATAAGCTGTCCATATTCCAATTGTATGCCACTGCTGCTAACGCCACCAAAGAAAAAATGAAACAGGAAGTTGATAAGAAATATTAAAGCGAGTACATTAAAGATACCCGGTCCCCGGTTGGTGTTGGTGGCAGATTTATCTTCAGCATCGAAATTATCTCCTGGCTTGTTCCCTGAGCTAGAGTTAGCTTGGAACGGTTCTTTTCTGAGGTCTTTATCTTGGTGCGCGTTCATCTTTATCTCTCCTTAGTCGTGTGACAGATCCTCCTGGCCAAAGCCAGAGGGTTTGCCCGCATTTGATAATGTGTGTTCTCTCCTTGTTGATGCTCTTATCATACGCGCCTTAGGTAAATTGAACCTCAACAAATAGCAGGCTGGCAGTTGATATTTAGTTGATCTTGGAAAAACATAACTGTTTAGCGGACTTTACTAACTCGCTGAAAGAGCGCACTCTTAAGGTAAAAGGCTGAAGATCGTGTCTTCAGCCTGATGTTATAGTCGTTAACGGCATGGCTACTCCAAGGCTGAACCATTTTCCGGTGGTAATTCCTTGGCGAGTATTTCCAGTATTTTGGCGCCTCGGGCAATGGAGTCATCTAAGGCAATTTCGATTTCCGGGGTGTGGCGCAGTTGCAAGCGCTGCCCGATAGCACGGCGCAGCACCCCTTTGCTGCTGCTTAACCCCTTCAGAGTAGCTTTCTTCTCTTCTTCGCTTCCTAGGACCGAAAAATAGATAGTTGCCAAACGCAAATCGCCGCTAACTTCCACTTCAGTTACCGAGACAAAGGCTATGCGAGGGTCTTTTAGTTCGTAAAGAAGGAGGTTTCCCACCTCTTCCTTAATAGCCTCGGCGATACGCATAGCGCGTTGCTTCATAGTGTTACAGCTCCGTTCTCTTGATCTCTTCCATAACGTAGGCTTCAAAGCGGTCGCCGGCACGCAAGTCGTTAAAGCGTTCCAGTAAAATACCGCATTCGTAACCGGCGGCGACTTCCCGAACATCATCTTTAATCCGGCGTAAGCTGGCAATGCGCCCTTCGTGGATGACGATGCCATCCCGAATAACTCGCACCATAGCTTGCCGGGTAATACGCCCGTCCAGGACATAGGAGCCGGCGATAGAGCCTACGCGAGAGATACGGAAAATTTCCCGCACCTCCACATGGGCAATGACATTTTCCCGAATAACCGGCGCCAACATCCCCCGCATAGCGTTGGTGACATCATCGAGGATTTCGTAGATAATGCGATAGGTGCGTATATCTACATGCTGCTGCTCGGCTATCCTGGTGGCATTGTTATCCGGTCGGACATTGAAGCCGATGATGATAGCGCCCGAAGCCGAAGCCAGCAGAACGTCACTTTCGCTGATAGCGCCTACCCCGGCGTGAACAATAACAACCCGAATCTCCCTGGTGGAGAGGCGCTCCAGAGAGAGGCGCACCGCTTCTACGGAGCCATGTACATCTCCCTTGAGCACAATTTTTAAATCTTTGACTTCTCCTTCCTGCATCTGGCTGAAAAGGTCTTCCAGAGAGACGCGGCTGGAGCGTGATTGTTCTTCTTCTTTGCGGGAGGAGGTTCGAGTTTCCGCTAAGATACGAGCTTGACGCTCATCTTCCACTGCATGGCAGCGGTCTCCCGCCTCGGGAACTTCACTTAACCCTACTACCTCCACCGGTTGCGAAGGGCCGGCTGAGCGAACACGGCGCCCTTTGTCGTCCACCATCGCCCGTACCCGCCCAAAGGTACTGCCTACTACCAGAATATCGCCGACGCTGAGGGTTCCTTTATGCACCAAAACAGTGGCGATAGGACCGCGCCCTTTATCCAGCTTGGCTTCAATAACCGTTCCCACCGCACGGCGGTTGGGGTTGGCTTTAAGTTCGCCGATATCTGCTACCAGCAATATACTCTCCAGTAGAACATCCAAACCGTCACCGCGAATAGCCGAAACCGGCACCATGACAGTATCGCCGCCGTACTCTTCGGCAATAAGATTATACTCCGTTAGAGCTTGCTTGACACGGTCGGAATCGGCGCCAGGTTTATCGATCTTGTTGATAGCCACAACAATGGGAACTTGAGCTTCTTTGGCATGGTTGATGGCTTCCACCGTTTGGGGCATCACTCCGTCATCGGCGGCTACCACTAAAACGGCAATATCGGTAACCTGGGCACCACGAGCCCGCATGGAGGTAAAAGCGGCATGACCCGGCGTATCCAGGAAGGTAATCTGACGATCGCCCAACTCCACGGTATAGGCGCCAATATGCTGGGTAATCCCTCCGGCCTCTCCGGAGGCTACGTTGGTAGACCGGATAGCATCCAGGAGAGAGGTTTTGCCATGATCTACATGCCCCATCACCGTCACCACCGGAGGGCGATCCTCCAACGAGGCGATATCGTCTTCCTCTTCGGCGACAATACTCTCCGGGTTAAAAGCCTCTCTGGGGGCGACCACGGAGCTGCCTAAATCGGTAGCGACAATAGCAGCAATTTCAAAGTCGATCTCTTGGTTGATACTCGCCAACATACCAAACTGCATGAGCTTTTTGATAATGGTCGGGCCATCGGTTTTCAGCAAATCCGCTAAGCCTTTGACGGTAACAGCTCCTGCCAGCTCAATTTGGGAAGGCATTTGGGTGTTGCTACGCTGTTCTGTAGACCGTCGCTGTGCGGCGCCACGCCGCTGCTGCCCAGGTTGGTTCCGCCCCGGGCGTCGACCGCCTTGTTGCTGTTGTTCGCTTTCGTTGGAGAATTGGCGATCCTGGTCGCGGTAACGCTCATCGGAGTATTTAAGGTCCTTCTTCACCATTTTGGTGGTGGAAGGAGCAGCTTTATCGGTAGTTTGAGGTTGGGGGATAAAGGGTCCTGCCCCAGGACGTCGGTCACGTCCCGCTGTGGTTGGAGGACGTCCAGCTGTGCCACCCGGTCGGGGAGCGCCGCTGCCCTGTGGGCGCGGTGCCGCGCCATCTCGAGGTGGATAAGGGGGGCGAGTGCCGCCAGGGCTAGGGCCAGGACCGCCGGGACGCGGCGGAGCAGAGCCACCGGGACGTGGTTGTCCCGTCTGCCCCGGAGGACGCGGCGGGAAGGGGCGGGGCTGTCCGGGAACTCCTCCCGGAGCACCTCCCTGAGGACGAGGTTGTCCCATCCCTTGCTGCGCCGGGCGCTGTCCCGGTGTCCCCTGACGTTGCCCTTGCCCTGGCTGCCCCTGGAACGGCCGCTGTCCCATGGTAGCTCCCGGATTTACCGGTCGCGGTTGGTTTTGCCCGATAGGAGCTGCCGGAGTGCGAGGAGGTTGCGTCCCCTGACTGCCCACCGGACGCTGTCCGGTTTGTCCCCCAGGAAGGGGGGGGCGCTGAGTACCTGGCGCACTTTGGGGTTGACGTTGCCCCTGAGCTGTTCCCGCAGGGGCAGGACGTGGGGTAACCGTTGTGGCAGGACGCTCTCCGGCTGCCGGCTGACCTGCGGGAGGACGTGCGGGCACCACCCGAGGAGGGGGAGTAGCGGCAGCTACTGTGGGTATACTGCTATCAGGAGCGGTAGCGGGAGGGGGGGCGGCAGTAGTGGCAGGTGCAGGAGCAGGAGTAGCAGGTGCGGGTGGGGGTGCGGTAATAGTAGTAGTAACGGTAGTATCAGGAGTGACAGTAGTAGTAGCAGGTGGGGGGGTGGCAGGAGCAGGAGTGGCCTCAGGAAGAGGGGTGGCGGCGCTAACAACAGGCTCTGAGGGAGCCGGAGTTGCGGCTACAACGGAAAGCTCCGCCTCTTGGGGAGGAGGGGGAGGAGTAGCGACAGAAAGCTCCACCTCTTGAAGAGGAGGAGTAGCGACAGCTACTGTAGTCGGCACCTCCTGGGAAACTGCCACCACCGGCTCCGGGGAAGGAGAAACTGCCGGAGGAAGGATACTGCTCTCCCCAGCAGGGCGAGGAGTGGCAGGTTCAGGAGTAGCCACCGTTTCCTGAGAGCGGCTGCTTCTTTCCCGAGTAGGAGTGCTGCGTCCCTCTGATTTGCTGCGGGTAGCAGCCGGAGGGGTGGCGGGTGCCGTGGCAGCTCGCCCCTCACCGCGACTGCGGCTACCGGTTCGAGCGCCCTCTCGGGGGGGAGCAACCGGCGCAGGAGCCAAGGTGGTATCTTGGGGGGTCTCGACCGTCTGACCGGACGTGCCACCGGCTGCCGTTCCTTCGCGACTACTGCGGCTACGACGCCCACTGCTCCCAGAGGTCGCTGGCGCAGGAGCTTCGGTACCGCTCTCAGCCGCAGCAGCTGCTGCCGCCGCGGCGTTGGCTTTACGGCGAGCTTCGGTAGCTGCCCGTTTTTCGGCTCGTTCCCTGGTAATAACCTGACTAACCGCCTGAGCAATCGATTCATCAATACGGGCTTCCACGCTCTCCACCGGTATATCCAGGCTGTTAAGCATCTGGATAATCAGCTGAGGTTTAACTCGCATCTTAGTAGCTAATTCTTCGACACTGATACGAATATTCGACATTCGTTCGCCTCCATATTATGATAGTCCGCCGGAGAATGCTCCGGCTGGGGTGATCGGAAACCGTTAGCGATGAGCTTTTCGGCTTTATGCTCCTTATTCTCTTTGGTGTTGCTTCGGTACGCTTTGAGCCTAAAGCCTAACGCTTTGGCGTGCAGACCAACTGCACGGCATATCTCCCCCCATTTTGACAAATCATAATTTAAGTAGGCAGCAAGCTCCCGGTGAGTATCTGGAATTTCAAGGAAATTGGCATTTTATCTCTTGCAATTAGCGCGGGGAGTGGCACAAGTCTTCGTTTTTAAAAAGGGTGCATATTTACCCCTTTAGATATCCGGCGAACTTGTCGCTCCCTCTAGGGCAGCAACCTTAGCACTCAGGGCTTGCAGCACCTCCGCGGGAAGCTCCATCTCCAAGGCGCGTTGTAGTCTTTTACCTTTAATGGCAATTTGCAGACAAGCGGTGCCCGGGCAGATATAGGCGCCGCGTCCAGAGCGCTTGCCGGTATCGTCGATTAGCAGTTCCCCTAAGGGAGTACGCACTACACGGATGAGCTCACGCTTCGGCTTCATCTCCTGGCAACCTATACATTTGCGCAAAGAAATTTTTCGAGGCTTCATTATTTATCGCTTCCTATTCCCGTCTTGGTTTATATCATCACTTCGCGTGGAAGTATAAACTAAAACGCTCCGCGTCTTAGCTTATACTTCGACACTTATTATATCTATTTTGCAGCCTGTTAGTTTGGCGGCTAAGCGGGCGTTCTGACCGCCTTTGCCAATAGCCAGGGAGAGTTGATCGCTCTCCACAATAACTCGGGCAGACTTACCGTCTTCCCCCATAGTAACTGCCAAGACTTTAGCAGGAGAGAGGGCATTGGCTACATATTCCGCTGTATCGGCAGACCAACGCACGATATCAATTTTTTCCCCCGCCAGCTCGTTAACCACCGCTTGCACTCTACCACCTTTAGGTCCCACACAAGCCCCCACAGGGTCTACCTCGTCCAGGGGAGAGTAGACGGCAATTTTCGAGCGTTGCCCTGCTTCCCGGGCGACCGATTTAAGCTCCACCGTACCGTCATAAAGCTCCGGCACCTCTACTTCAAAGAGACGGCGCAGTAAGCCGGGATGGGTGCGGGAGACCACTATTTGCGGTCCTTTGGGCGCTTTTTTCACTTCGGTAACATAAGCTTTAATTTTACTGCCGATATTATAGTATTCCCCGAAGGCTTGCTCACCCAACGGCAAGACCCCTTCAATTTGGTTTTCTAACTCCAACATAACATTGCGCTGCTCCGTGCGCAGCACCATACCAGTGACGATATCCCCTTCCCGCTCACTGTAGGTCTCGTAAACGTAACCCCGCTCGGCTTCGCGGATGCGCTGGGTCACTACTTGCTTGGCGGTTTGAGCGGCAATACGGCCAAAATCTTTGGGTGTAACCTCTTGCGAAAAGCTCTCGCCTAACTGATACAACGGGTTGTGGCTTTGCGCCTCTTCCAGAGATATCTCCTGTTTGGGGTCGCGCACCTCTTCGACGATGGTCTTCTGGGCAAAAACCCCTAAAGCGCCGGTGTTACGGTTTAGCTCCACCCGAACGCTTTGCCCGGAACCAAAGTTGCGTTTGTAAGCCGAGACCATAGCCTGCTCAATAGCTGCAAAAAGCACCTCTTCGGAGATATGCTTTTCAGATATTAACTGGCGCAAGGCCTCGATAAATTCGGTGTTCATATTTTTACGGTGCCGCTAAGGCACCTTCCCTCCTTTCGGTATATGCCTTTTTAGCCGGGAAGTTTAAGATTATGTGTGTTAAGAAAAAGACCGCCCTTTCGCAATAGAGGACTTCGTGCGCAAGCTCTGAAGTTCGTTTATCTATTGCAATCGGCTCGGCCCAAAGTGGCAAAGGGTGAACAAAATATATTGTATTTGTCGGCGTAAAGCCATCTCCCTCACCCTTTCCCCCTAGCCTTAAAAAACCTAATAAAGAGAGTGGGTGCTTTCTGCCCACTCTCAAAAACCTACCCAGCCCATTCTAGCATATAAAGTAAACAACTGCAAGTAAAACAAGTAAAAAATTATGTGTCAAATAAACATAGGCAGAACCTATCCGATCCTCGAATTTAAGTAATGGCGGTCATCCACGAGTCTTGACAACTCTCCCAAAAGCGCACTTCGTTAGTGCCGTCGGTGACGGGGATCGTGAATGGAGTTGATGGTATGTGCACCGTCGATACTCGATTGCTGCTTTTTCTTTGCTTATGTTCAGGTTTTCTTAACCGGTCGAGCTTCGATATAGCCGCGGTATCCCTGGGGTTCCAGTTGATAGCGCGGAGCGACATTGGTGCCCATGCGTAACCATAGAGCCTGGGATCGAAGCGTTCGATATGATGCCACAGTTCATCGAGGGCATCCGCAAAATCGTCATCGTCAAAGGCTTCACCAGCGAATATCATCCTGTGTATCTTAAAGAAGCGGATACATATTATCCGACAGTACAGTTGAACCACCTAACAAAAAAGATTGCTGTATCGGTTGCGAACTTTTCTAAAAGGCCTGGCGGAAATGCCGTCGATGGCTCAAGAATATTGTCAGATAGCCATTTTTTCACACTTAAAATCCAATCCTTGGCAATCTCTTTTCTGACATCTCCCCACGGCTAAAGCCAGGGGGTTCTCGGTTCATCGAGCGTCGCTACCCTTTGTAGTCTTACATACTCTCCCCGAGCGTATATTTCGGTGT
>WREE01000079.1 GCA_009779515.1 Symbiobacteriaceae bacterium | reverse complement strand
TACCGTGGATATGGTCACACCTTAGGCAACTCTATGCGGCGCATTCTGCTGTCCAGTATCCCCGGTGCTGCTGTTACCTCTGTCCTTATTCAAGGAGTAGAGCACGAGTTTAGCACTGTTCCCGGGATGGTCGAAGATGTTACCGAGTTCGTGCTCAACCTTAAAGCTCTTAGGTTGCATATACATACCGACGAAGAGAAAATTTTACGTATTGATGCTCATGGGGAAAGGATAGTTACTGCTGGGGATTTGTTAACCGATGCCGATGTGGAAATTTTAAACCCGGAGTTGGTGCTTGCTTCCCTGGATAGCGATGGTCATTTAGTAGCGGAGATTACAGCGAACACCGGGCGAGGTTATGTGGCTGCCGAGCGTCATAAGCGCTTGGATCAACCTATTGGGCTAATTCTGGTGGACTCTATTTATACTCCTATTAAAAGGGTCAACTATTTTGTCGATAATGCCCGAGTTGGTCAAGTTACTGACTTCGACCGCTTAACCTTAGAAGTCTGGACTGATGGCTCCATTATGCCTCAGGAAGCAGTGAGCTTCGGCGCCCGTCTGATTACCGATTTGCTGGATCTCTTTGTTTCCTTAACAGATACCGGCAGCGATGTGGATGAGACGGGGGATGTTTCCGCCGTGGAAATAGGTCCCCGGGAGGATCGCTTGCGCATGACGATTGAAGATTTAGATCTTTCGGTGCGCTCTTTTAATTGCCTGAAGCGAGCGGGGATTAATACGGTGGCAGAGTTAATCGCCAGGAGCGAGGACGATATGATGAAGGTGCGTAACCTGGGGCGCAAGTCCCTGGAAGAGGTTACCCAAAAACTAGATCTCTTAGGGCTATCCCTAAGAAGAAACGATGAATAACGCGAGGGGTGATTGCAGTGGGCTACCGTAAGCTAGGCCGCAATACCGGCCATCGCCGAGCTATGCTGCGTAATTTGGTTACTTCATTACTGGAACATGACCGCATTACCACCACGGAAACGAGAGCGAAAGAGGTGCGATCCGCAGCTGAGAAAATGATCACTCTAGGTAAGCGGGGGGATCTCAATGCTCGCCGTCAAGCTTTGGGCTATATTACCACCGAAGCTGTGGTACACCGTCTCTTCACCGATATAGCAGGGCGCTATGAGACCCGTGCCGGTGGTTATACCCGTATGGTGAAACTGGGACCACGCCAGGGAGACAGTGCTCCCATGGTAGTCTTGGAGCTGGTGTAGGGGCGAGAGACAGACAAGGGCAAAGCCGCTTATGGAATAATCCACAAGCGGCTTTTATGCTTAGGCGGTTACCTAAGCGCCCTGAGGCGACTGTGCGTGCCTCCTATTGGTTCTCTGGCAACCCAAGGAGTAGCGAAGGCTGGGTTAAGCCAAGCCTAGCTCCTTGTTCAACATGGTAATGACTTCGTCTACATCCTTACCGTGGGCGATAAGCCCCTGTTCCAAAGTCTCGAACTGAGACGCAGCGCAGCCGATTCAACCCAGACCGGCAGCCATTAATAGTTGGCCGGCTTTGGGGTACTTCTGGACCATTTCCATAATTCCCATATCTTTGGTTATCATTCTTTTCACCTCCGAACTGTCATATTTAAAAATTTTCCGGTAAACGGAAATACTGTTAAGGTTCACCAAGAGCTTCCAGCTCTTTTAACTGCCTAGTCAACCGCAGTCCTCGTCTTCCAGACCGTTGTCCAACAAGAAAACTACCTGGTCGGCGACAAAGCGGACAAAGTTACTGCAAAGGGAGCGAACCTCATCAGGCTCTCCTACCGGCTTAAGGTCACGACAATAGATTCCATTATACTCGGTTTTAAAGGCTTCCACTAAAGCTTTGGTATACAAGGGAAGCTGGTCGTTGCGCCCTTCGCCGGGAATACGCCCGAAGTAGCGACCTAAAACCAAGACTCCTCCGGCTAAGGCGCCACACATATCGGAAGCGCCGGTGCCACCGCACCAAGCTGTTGCCAGTTTGTTGCCAATATTGCGTTCGTCTTCCGGTAAGTTGTCGCTTTCGGCTAAAGCTAACCAGACTGCCTCGGCGCAACAAAACTTGTCTTTAAGGAATAGCTCCACTGCTCTTTCTCCAACATTTGGCATTATTTATCACCTCCCGGTGAATTATAGCACGGCAAGAGGGAGAAAAGCAAGGCATTCCTCAGGTGATGGACAATCCGCTATCTTTAAGAGAGGGATATATGGACTGATGCTCCTGCTGGGCCCGCTACGATGAGGAAACCGCCATCGTATGCCCCAACACTTTTATCGTTTTTACTATCGAAGATCGGTTCACAGTTTGCGTTCAAGATGGCGTAGATAACACCTTCGCTGCCAGAAATGCTGACCTTAACCCCTTTGGGGATGCTGCAGACCAAATTACGTTTGGTGTCGGCGATGGTAAACTCCCCGGCTGTTACTTCTTCTACAGCGCTGGCATCTATAAAACGCAGACCGCCGATGTAGATATACTCTATGCCGTTTTCTTCATACGCTAAAGGCGCGTTGATGTCTCTGGCAGAACCAGCACAGTCGATAAACATCTTCCCAGTTTTAGCATCATGGGTAATAAAAGGCATGGTGCGTGTTGGAGCTGGAGGTCGGCCAGGTGTCTGAGGAGCAGTGAGGTTGCAGATAAAGAGGATACCAGGTGCCACCTGAGCGCTTCTTATCTGGATGGCTGCTCCGCGGAAACCTCCGATGTTGCGGTAGTCATTGTTACTGGCGATGTACTTCCTGCCTACCCGCGAGACCCACGTTTCGTCTAAGGCAGGGTAGTGGTCTTCTATTTTTGTGAACATCGGCGCCGATCCTCGGCTACTGTTTTGGACAAGATACAGCTTACCACGTGCGGTTGTAAAGGAGGCAGAAGTGTTCATGGCACCTGTATATCCTGCCTCGGTATACTGCATGGCAGGAACAACAGCCATGGTTCGTTCGCCGGAAGGAGAGTAGGAATAGATAAGCATATCCGTATCGGAAAAGCTAACCTCAACCATTCCTGAGTTACAGATATATTTGCCGGCGTACTGTTGGAAGTGTTCTACCGGGACACGTATGGGCTTACCAGGTATGGTTGGTTTCTTTTCTGTGGCGATACCCTTCTCTTTGAGATACAGAGCGATGACATCGACGAGCATCTGCAATTGATTTATGCCTGCATCTGGTGTAGTGGAACAGGCTGCTGATATGCCATAGGCTGGCACAACGAGCAGATAAGAATGAAACTGTGTTGTAGAGCCACCTTTGGCTAAAACACTAGGACCAAGGTCGATAGGAGGGGGTTCGTAGGAAACCGCATCCCAACCTAGACCTACACCGGTTTTTAAGTCAGGATCGTCGTTGATGTTTGTCCTACCATGAGGTAACGCCATCTCAGCCATCGACTCTGCAGTCAGCACAGGGTTTTCGCCTAGGAAGATATTGCCAAACTTGGCGCAGTCGAACATATCGGTTGCTGTACCACCAGCACCACTGACCATGAGGCGTTCAACTCCTCTGCCAGGGACTTCAACATGCTTACGATCTTCGGGATAATAATTGCCATAGCATGTTGAAAAGGCACCGATCGGGTCGGTGATGTACTTCTTTACGAAGTCGGGATAGTCCATACCGGAAACCTCGGCGACAACCATTTCTGCTAGGGTGAAGCCGTCGTTACAGTAGGTTGACCACTCACCAGGGGCAGCCTTGAGATACGAGTTGGCAAAGTACTCATAGAGCTCCTCATGATAGTTCTCGATCCACACATTGGCAGCAGAGACACGCTGATATGTACCTGGCAAACCGCTGGTGTGGCACAAAGTCATGCGCACGGTTATATCCTTATAGCGCTCGTCTAACATGGTAAACCGGGGAAGATGCATGACCACAGGATCGTCTAGCTTGAGTAACCCTTGCTGAACTAAAACCATAACAGCAGCTGCACAATAGACCTTGGAAACCGAACCAACATTATACAGATCCCGCGGTGACGCCGGGTTTTCTGCCTTGCCATCTGTAGTACCAACAGCAACCTCAGCAATAAGCTCACCATGTTCCATCAGAGCCAAAGCAAACGCTGTGCCACGTTCGCTGAACTTCTCTTTGACCATGGCTTCAATCTTTTTGGCAAGCTCCAAGTTCAAAAAATAGCCCCCTTAATTCATAAGATCGTTTCACTTCTTATAACGATTTTTATTATCGCCATAGGAAATATAAGCTAATTATAACACAGTAGTTAACCCAAGGCAAACGCTGTGCCTACTGGACCCGGGGTCCCCGTGTACGTGTGCGTGGGGTGGGAGTCTAGGGTTTGGGGGCGGGTAGCCTCCATCTAGCAGAGTAATAACAGCACTTCTGGCTTTCCTAGTATATTTGCAGGATTTAAAGGGCGCCATAGGGAATTTAGCGGGGTGTTTCTACCCTACTACAATATTCAAGTTTATTAAAAAGGAGCGAGGGTTTGTGAATGGTGATGTTAGGATCATTCCTGGAACTGCAGGTCGTCGTTTGGCACAACGTATTGTGGCTTACCTTAATCAATGGCATAGCGACGATGAAGTAGAGTACGTGCAAAGCGACCTTGATGTGCAGAAATTTTCTAACGACAACACCTTTGTGCGCTTAATGGGATCGGTGCGCGAAGCGGATGTTTTCCTCATTCAGAGCTCCGGTTTCCCAGTGAACGACCGCCTCATGGAACTGTTGATCGGTATCGATGCCTGTCGTCGGTCTTCTGCGGGGCGCATCAACGTAGTCCTGCCCCATTTCCCCTACGCCCGCTCCGATAAAATTGACCAGCCACGAATTGCCCTTACTGCCAGATTAGTGGCAGATTTGCTGGTGGCTGCCGGGGCTCACCGAGTTATCACCATGGATCTTCATGCCGACCAAATACAAGGCTTTTTTGATATCGCCGTGGATCACCTGAAAGCCACGAACCTGCTGGCAGCCTATGTTAAAGAGTTCTTCCTGCAAGAGCTTACCGATAAGGAAATGCGAGACCAGTGGACAGTTATCTCCCCCGATGCGGGAGCTGCCAAAAGGGCCCAGGCCTTTGCCAACAGTTTGGGGCTGGATCTGGCGGTGGTCTTAAAACAACGCCGTAGTAACGATGATTCCAGCGAAATTATGCATGTTATAGGTACCGTGGAGAACAAAAACTGCATTATTTTCGATGACGAAATCGATACCGGAGGCACCCTTGTCAATACCATTAACGCTCTGCGGCAAAACTACAATATACGGGAAGCTATTGCCGTAGTCACCCACGGAGTTTTTTCCGGACGGGGGCTCAAAACCTTGGAGGAAGCTCCGCACCTTAAAGCGGTGATAGCCACTGACACCCTGGATATCCCCCAAAGAGGGGAAACCAGACGAATCCGCTACCGTCAGGGTGAAGAGTTTGTGGAAGAAGATATTCTCATCACTAAAATTCACGAATGCACCGTCGCCGGTCTCTTTGCTGAGATGATTCGTGCTGTCCATTTGGGGCGCAGTGTGGCTGAGGTCTACGCCAACTGGCAGATAGAGCCAAAACGCTTCAACATTTTTGAAGATGCTGGGATTATAAGCTAATGCTGAGTAAACAAATCGACTTAAATTGCGATATGGGAGAAGCTTTTGGGGTTTATAGTTACGGGGCCGATGAGGAAATTATCACCAGCATCTCCTCGGCGAATATCGCATGCGGATGGCACGCCGGTGACCCCTTAGTTATGCAAGCCCGGGTGCAGCTTTGTCTGCGCCACGGGGTTGCTATCGGTGCTCACCCTGGCTTTCCCGATCTCTTAGGTTTTGGCAGACGCAATATGGTGTGTACACCGGCAGAATATAAAGCCTATACTTTATATCAGGTGGGAGCACTGTACGCCCTGGCTCGCAGCCAGGGGGGGGAGCTAAGCCACGTCAAGGCGCATGGCAACTTTTACAATATGGCAGCAGTGGATAACCAATTAGCTCGCGCCATAGCTGAAGCGGTTTACGAATTCGATCCTAAACTTGTTTTTGTGGGGTTGGCAGGGTCGCAGCTCTGCCGCGCCGGGGTTGAAGTGGGGCTTAAAGTTGCTTCCGAAGTCTTTGGCGACCGCGCTTACCGCTCCGATGGCACTTTACTGCCTCGGAGCGAAGCCGGAGCAGTCTACCATGAGGTAGCTCAGGTGGTGGCGCAAATTATGCAAATAGTGGAAACTGGGACTATCACTGCCGTCGATGGCACTGTCTTCCCGGTGGTAGGCGATACTCTCTGTCTGCACGGCGATACACCCGGAGCAGCGCTATTCGCCCGCGAGGTACGCTCCGCGCTGACTTCCCGTGGAGTGGCAATTAGAGCCATGGCGAGTTAGCTGTTTAGGCTGCTTCCCCTCGGTGCTATAAGCAGTCTTAGGCTTTGGTAGCGTTCTATCTCGTCTGGTAGGTTTTTTTGCATATGGGGGAGGTTAAACTATAGCCATGGAGTTCCCGCGCTTTCTACTCCAGGGGGATACCGGTTTAGTGGTGGAGTTCGCTGCCGACATCAGCCCTGTCATTTTGGCAGCGGTGCATAGCCTCCAAAAAGCTCTTAGCGATCAACCACCTGTAGGGGTTCTGGAACTAGTGCCTACCTACCGCTCTCTATTGGTGGTCTATGACCCAGGGTTAACCTCCCCTGAGCTATTGACTAAGGCTATCGCCAAGTTGCTCCCCAGGCAAGTACCACCTCTTCCTCAGGGAGAGGTGGTACAAATACCGGTATGCTACGATCTATCTTTAGGCTGGGATTTGCAGCAGCTAAGCGAAATGGTGGGGCTGACCATTCCCGAGGTTATCGCTGAGCATAGTAGCAGCAATTATCTTACTTATATGTTGGGCTTTACCCCAGGCTTTCCCTACCTGGGGGGGCTCTCGCCCCGTATAGCCTGTCCGCGCCTGGCTACCCCCCGCACTTTGGTACCAGCTGGGTCGGTGGGTATTGCTGAGGAGCAGACCGGTATCTATCCCTTAGATTCTCCCGGAGGATGGCGTATTATTGGGCGCACCCCCTTGAAGCTTTTCGATCCCTCTTTGGAGCAGCCTTTCCTGCTTAAAGCGGGGAATTATCTGCGCTTTGTGCCCATCTCTTTAGAGGAGTATCAGCGCCTGAGTGTTGGGAGGTAGATGCCGTGAAGCTATATGTGGAGGAGCCGGGGATGCTTACCACGGTGCAAGACCGGGGACGACGAGGCTATCGCGCCTACGGTTTACCGGCAGCAGGAGCTATGGACTACCGCAGCTTATCTTTGGCGAACACCTTGCTGGGTAACCCTCCAGGGACAGCTGCTTTGGAAATCACTCTGCTGGGACCTACCTTGTCCATTTCCGGCAGCGGCACTCTGGCTCTGGCAGGTGCCGATTTAGGAGCGAGGCTTAACGGGTGGCCACTGGCGGCAGTAGAGGCCTTTGCGGTAAAAGCGGGGGATATCCTCTCCTTTACCGCACCGCTTAACGGTTGTCGCAGTTATTTGGCTATAGCCGGAGGCTTTAAGCTCCCCCAAGTTTTGGGAAGCCATAGCACCTATTTGCGGGGAGCTACAGGTGGCTATCAAGGACGTGCTTTGCGCCAAGGCGATATTTTAGAGAGCGCAGCTTCTTCCCCTACCTCCTTCTGGCAGGGAGCACTCCCGGCGGGGCTATCTGGCTTGACACCTCCCTTGGCTTCTCCTCACTACGAGGCGGTAGTTAGAGTCCTCCTGGGTCCCCAGGACGATTACTTTGACAGTGCCAACATCGCTCTTTTTTTCGAGAGTAATTGGCAGGTAACTCTGGAAGCAGACCGGATGGGGTATCGTCTCAAGGGACCAGTCCTACAGCATAAGGCGAAAAGGGAGATCGTTTCTGACGGCATTCTACCCGGGGCGATCCAAGTGCCTCCTGCGGGCGCGCCTATCGTCCTTTTAGCAGATGCTCAAACCTGCGGCGGGTACCCTAAAATCGCCACGGTGATCACAGCAGATTTAGGCATTTTCGGACAGCTCATGCCAGGAGATAGCGTGCAGTTTGCCGCCACTACCTTCGCTACAGCCGCAGCTGCCACTCAGGCTTGGGAGAGCTTTTTAACGGAACTGGCCATCTGGCTGCAACGACAACAAGGTAGCACCCCTAAACGCTACCGCGTGCGCACGGCGGGGGGAGAACACCTGGTTAGTATACAAACCATATCTTAATCGCCTTGAAGTTTAACTCTTAAGGCGAAAATTTGGAGGTTTTTTCTTGACCAAAGCAAGGCTCAGCCTTTGCTTAGAGTTTATGCAAGGCATTTATTTATATTTTATCGTCGCTTTTATCTTCATGGTTATCGCTATTGCCATCGAGCAGCTCATCCCCCTGTTTCTTAGTTTTGTGGTCGACACTGTGCTCAAAGGCGATCCCGGCTCCCTGCCAGTGTGGTTGTATAATTTTTTGCTATCTTGGGGAGACCGTACCTGGTATCTGGAACATCTGTGGGTGTTGGGCATTATGCTGGTAGCGGTTTATCTCTTTTCCGGACTGGCTATCTACTTTCGAGGCTACCTCTCCGCCCACGCCAGTGAAAATATTGCCAGAAATGTGCGTAACCGCCTCTACGACCACCTGCAACGCTGGTCTTACCAGAAGCACTTAGAAGCAGAAACGGGTGATTTAATCCAGCGCTGCACTTCCGACCTAGAAACCATGCGTCGTTTCCTGTCGGGGCAACTTATCGATATCTCCCGCACATTTTTGCTCATGATCTTTTCGTTGGCTATTTTATACCCTATCGATGGGTGGCTTACCCTCAGTGCGGTTGCTCTCATGCCTTTAATCTTCGGGTTTTCCAACTACTTTTTTAAGCAGATTACCGAAACCTTTCGTGAAGCCGACGAATGTGAAGGCATCCTCTCCACTACCCTGCAGGAAAACCTCACCGGAGTGCGAGTGGTTCGCGCTTTTGGACGGCAAAGTTACGAAGTGGCAAAGTTCGACGAGCGCAACCGCACTTTCCGTGAGCTGGTTATCCGCCTGCTTAGGGTTAATGCCGCCTTTTGGTCTACCTCCGATGTTATCTGCGCTTTGCAAATTGTCTTTGCCACTGCCTGTGCCACCTATGCGGCTGCTCAGGGGCGTCTCACCGCCGGGGCTTTTTTAGTCTTCATTCTTTATACCCGGCGCATGGTTTGGCCGATCCGCCATTTAGGGCGCACTATCTCGGATATGGGGCGTACCTTTGTAGCTATCGACCGCATTGGGGAAATCCTCCACAGCGAGCAGGAGAATTA
>WREE01000078.1 GCA_009779515.1 Symbiobacteriaceae bacterium | reverse complement strand
TGCACATAGGTCTGGGTGGAGAGAACCCCCAACACCAGGGAGAGACCAGCTCCCGCATCGAGGGTGAAGCCACGGGCGAAGAGATTAAAATAAGAAGCATGAGGCAAGGTGGCGTAAATAGCTTGCCACCCTCCACTTAGCCGCAGAGCCATCATACCGCCGGTACCCACGGCGATATAGAGAAGGGTGAGCTTCACCACCCCCAGGATACCTGCTCCCAACACTCCACCAAAGACCACATAGCAGAGCATGAGGGTGACACCCAGGAGAGCGCCAACCAAAGGCTCGGCTTTAGTCACCGAAGTAATGACGGCGATAAAGGAAAGCAACTGGGAGATGATATTGATCAACAGTCCCAGCGTTCCTAATATAGAAGTAACCACCCCGGCAGCGGAGCCATAAACCTTGCTGATCATTTGCTGAATAGTGTCGCTACCGGTAGCGCGAAGGGGGTTAACAAAGTATAAAGCCAGTATAAGGCAGGCTATCCCACTCCCCAGAGTGAACCACCAGGCAGACAAACCAAAGTTAAAAGCTAGTTGTGCCGTACCGATGGTAGCTGAACCTCCTACCAAAGTACCGGTGATGGTGCCCATCACCAGTAAAGGAGTGGCACGCCTGCCGCCGGTGGTAAAGTCGGCAGCGTTTTTAACCCGTCGCCCCGACCAGATACCGATCCCCACGATCACAGCCAAGGTTAAGGCTGCTCCCCCAAAGTGCTGCCCGGTAAGTTCCATACTTTTATTCCTGCTTTTCATTTTTACATTTTTCTTTTCGTGTTGTTAGTTTCGCTAAATCTGCGCCTTATCCTGCTTAGATTTTTATTGACAAGGTAAAACCCCTGGTTGTATACTCAGGTTAAGTACATCTGGAGGGATGGCAGAGCGGTTGATTGCGCCAGTCTTGAAAACTGGATTAGGGGTGACTCTAACGGGAGTTCGAATCTCCCTCCCTCCGCCAATAAGCCTGCACAGCCGGATTATCCGGCTGTTTTGCTACACCAGTTTGTTAGGTTCAACCACTAAAAAAAAAACATCATAGTACAGAAAAAACGCTAAAAGGGGGAAACCATGATACTCCAACATAAAGGCAGCCAAGTGCTGCAAACCCCCCGGCTGATGCTGCGTCCCTTTGCTTTAAGTGACGCCGATGCCATGTTTAACAACTGGGCGAAAGACCCCCGGGTAACCCGATTTCTTACCTGGCAGACCCATCCCGATCTTCAGGAATCTTTGCGTATTCTTAACCTTTGGCAACCCGACTATGAAAGTCTGGCATGATATAATTGGGGTATTGTCTATCTGGCAGACCAGGCTCTTATCGGTTCAATTGCCTTTATGCAGAATACCCCCGGTGGAGAGGCGGAACGAAGTGGTCGTGTGGAAGTTGGCTACTGTATAGGACAACCTTGGTGGGGTAAGGGTATCATGACTGAGGCTTTGCAACGGGTCATCCAATTCGGTTTTGAAGAAGTAGGTTTCAACCGGATTCAAGCCATACACAACATAAAAAATCCCGCTTCCGGCCGAGTTATGCAAAAAGCGGGGATGCAGTTTGAAGGTATTATGAAAAGTTATATGCTGGACAACGACGGGGAAGTAGCTGACCATGCCTTGTACGGAATTGTCCGAAGCTCGACGGCAAAGGGGTAATACGCCATATAGTGGATAATATATTAATAAGAGTAAAAGGAGGAAGACCGCATGTTTAAAGGATTTCATCACATTGGTCTCAGAGTAGCCGACATGGAGCGGAGTTTGCAGTTTTATACTGACGGCTTAGGAGGTAAGCTTTACGACACCTTCTCCTCTCCCAGCACCGGCGCCACTATTAATATGGTGGAGCTGGCGCCGGGTGCCGTAGTCGAACTGCTACCTACCGGAGACAGCGAAAGCGAAAGCCACCCTCGCTGGGCGCACATTGCTCTCCATGCGGAGGATGTCCAGGCTGCCTATGACATGGCTCTACAGGCAGGAGCTACCCCCCGCACCCCACCCCGCGAATCCGATTTAGGAGACCGTAGCTTTCATGTCGCTTTTGTTTTTGGACCCGACCAGGAGCTAATTGAATTTTTCAAGGTGGTACCCAAATAATCTGGCCTTGTTACCGCTAACCTAACCCTAAAAAGAGCCTCCTCTGTTAGAACAGAGGAGGCTTTTTTAAGTAATTATGCCGGCGGTTGCTCTTTAGTGACAAAGTTGTAGAACTGGCCCCCCTTAAAGAGGTAGCGTGCCGGTCCTACATTCATCACCCGGCAATCTGTAGCAGCTACCTGCGCTTCCCCGTTGAAGACTCCTACCAAGTCGCCTGCCTTCACCCAAGTTCCACCAGGAATTGCCGGCTCGAAGTAACCATCACAGGGTGCCTGCACCCGTTGAATGCGACGGACTACTACTGGCTCCGGCTTGTAGGGAGCTTCATCGGCAACCATACCCAGTTGGCGCATCAAGTTTTGCATAGCTTTGTAAGCCTCAGCGACGGCATCTAAGTCGACTTTACCCATAGGCTGTCCACCTGCCAATTCAATGATGGCAGCTCCTTTGCCGTAGCGACGGGGCACTTCCACAAAGAGTTGACCTGGTGTCCTGCCGCCACCATCCACGGCAACAGGAATATCCAGCATCATCGCCAGTTCCTTAACAGCCTCAGATTCACTTATCATCGCCAAAATATAGTTGCTGCCGTAAATACCACAGCAGTGGAGATCGACCACATAGTCAGCCCAGGCAGCCTCGTTAAAGACTACGGCTGCAGCTCGGTGTGTGGGAGATCCTTCCATATTTCCTGGGAAGATGCGGTTCATGTCCACTTCATCGTAAGGGTTGGTACGCTGCATACGCCTGAAGGCGGGAGGGTTGCAGATAGGGATGATCATGACTTGCCCCTTAAGCTGCGCCTCTTGCTCTTTGAGCCATTCGATAAGGAGGTGGCAGGTATGAATACCGGTAACCTCACCTCCGTGGACACCTCCGGTGATCATTAGCTTAGGACCTTCTCCTTCGCCAAAGAGGTATTTGTCCAAGGTAAACCCCATGATATCGTCTACCTTTAGGGTTGTCTTCAGCATCGCTCTCATCCTTTCCTGTTTGCTTAATGCTCTCACTATAGGTGAATTTCGCTAGACAAAGAAAAGATTCCTTCGCCAGCTCTTTTTGAAACTACATGCCAACCAAACTGTAGAAAACCGGTTTCATATTCCTTGTTTCCTGCCTAATTTACCTTAAAGGGATAATAGTAACCGCTTTTTGGCGACATGCGCGTCAAAAAGCAAACTTTTTCGTAAGAACACATCTTAAATCGCCGAAGAGCGCACTCTGAGGCGAGAGGCTGAAGACTTTGTCTTCAGCCGCACTCACCATGCCAGCGGTGTTTGGGCATATCTACCCGCCCCCCGGGAAGGAAGGTTATCCCTTCGGCCAGCAACCTGGCACGCTGCTCACTGCCAAATGGCTCATGGCACAAAGAGCCATCTTTCATAACTACCCGATGACAGGGAAGATGCAAAGCTGCCGGCGCTCCATACATCGCCTGTCCCACCCTCCGTGCCCAGCGGGGGTTCCCCAGCATCGTAGCAATCTGCCCGTAGGAGAGAACCTTACCCCTGGGGATAGTGCGGACAATGGCATAAACCTCCTGGAATAATCCGGTATGTGCCATATGAAGGTTACGGTTGGATGGTAACCGTTTGGGTTACATTGTCCCAGCCGATATCGGTAACAATGCTGTTAAAAGCACGCACAGGTACCATGGTGTGATTCCCCACTAAAACAGGGGCTTGGTCTAAAGTTACCGCCATACCATCGACCACAATAATCGGGTTGTTGAGATGCATGATAATCAGGTGACCGTTTACTTCGGTGACAATTTGCTCCAGCTCGGGAATATAATCTACCGTCCCCAATAAGACGGTCTGACACAAGTAACGGAAAGGAAGCATGGTGCGTCCGGCGATAATTTGCGGGGGAACCGGTGGCTCTTCGATAAGGCTACCACCCCGTGAAACCTGATAAGACCCTATAACCATAACCACCGCTTCTTGACTGAGGGTAGGCACGAAGGTAATGATGAAGCTTTCCACCGTACGATTACCTGCCGCGTCGATGACCGTTAAGACGATTTCGTTCTCTCCCATCGCCAGAGGTACCAAGCCACTCCAGCTATCCTTTTTACCACTAAGAGGGTGGTTGATATTGCCGATAAAGAAGCTATCCAGCTCGTGATCGTCAGCAAACTCCAGGTACAGGCTGTAAGGATTCTCACCGGTGGTTATACCACTGCCGGTGAGTCCCACTACGGTTACCGTGGGGGGTACCTGGTCTCGTTCTACCGGCACCGAAATGCTAAAAGTGCTGGGCTGACCACCGCTGTTCAAGAGACTATCTTGTCGCACCACGGTAAAGGTATAGGCATTCCCCGAAGGGGTTATGGTAAAAGTCGTTTCCCCGACAGCGTTGGTCTGCCGCTCGTTATTCGTCTGGCTGCGGATGGTTGCTCCCGCTATCGGCTTGCCGTCTGGCGCCACAAGCCTGACCGTCACCTCCTGGTCTATCCCTCCCACTAAGGTGGCAGGCGAAAAGCTGGTGGTAGCCTCTTTAACTTCCATATTAAAAAGATCGTTGTAACTGCGTCCATCGCTGCGGAAATCTATGGCAAATGAAGCTGTACTACCGGCACTTCTAATCTTGGGGTAAATTTCCACACTAAAGAAGGAGCCGGTTTTAGCATCGCGACCATTGCTGGTGCCGTTACGCTCGGTGAAATCCAAATTGTTACCTCTAAAAGCGATGGTGCCACTTAAGGGATTACCACTTACCGGATGGGTGATGGTTATTTCCAACTCTTGCCTGAAGCCACTGGCAAAGCCGTTATGCTTGACGGCAATATTTGGCTTCAGTGCCTCAATAACAATTTTGGGAGATATTCGCCGGTTATCGGTAGCCACTACCTGAACTTCCACTCTCTGCCAGGCGGTGATGCGGACTTGGTAGTAGTTGCCATCCCAGGAAGCATTTTGATTGGTAGCCCGACCATCTGCCCAAAAGTTAAAACGGATACCCGAACCACGAAACTCCCTGCCGGTATCATCGTAGGCTTTAAAGCGTAGCTGCTGATCGGTGCCACCCAGGTAACCATCGTCAACGGCTTCCACCTGTAACACTTCCGGAGGATGGACTTCCAGCATGTCGGCTAAACGAGCATAGACCTTGACATCGTGACCCACCGCTTCAATGCTAAAAGACCCAGGGTTATTCCAGGTGGTATCTAGAGAATACTCTCCTGAGGAGCCGCCAACCGGGCGCATGGCTCCGTAGCCGCTGACATTAATCCTAGCGCCGTTAACCGCATAGCCTTGGCTATCTCGTAAGGTCAAGTATAAAGTCCCGCGCTCTCCCAAAGCAAAGCTGTTTTGGCTGAGCTGCACCGCCGGGACATTAAAGGGATAGCGCTGGGAGGTATTCCAGATATCGCCGTTACGGTCGGTATAAGTTAAGTCCAAGTGCAGTTCTCCGCTACCGTTGGCTACGAAGGGGATGGGCAGCAGGTTATTAATAACATTAGCACTGTGTTGAATTTGGTATTGCTCTCCTGTAGGCAGAGTCACTGTCCCCCAATACTCAGTAACCTGGCGGTTGGAGCTAGTCATGAAGGAAGCTCGCAGCTGGTTATCCCCAGCATAAGATTGAATAGCAGGGGCTCCTACCAGAGAGCCATCCGAGGGGTAGTAATACTCCACTGGGACACTGAAGCTGCTTTGGTAAGCACTATCGTTAGCCGAGATGGTAACATAGAGGTTGCCACTGGTGGTAAAACGAAGCAAAGAATTGCTGAGGTTGCGTGCGGAGATCAGCACCCGGCTGTAGGCACCATTGACATAAGGATCCGGAGTGGAGCTGATTTGCCCGGAAATGGAGCTGGCGATAATCGGAAGCCCGGAAAGCTCTACCAAGATATTGTTTTCGTCAATATCGCGAATACCATCGTAGCTATCCCAGTAGGCTGCCGTCACATACACCCCCTGAGACATTTCCGTAGAGAGAATTCCTGGAGCAAAGCTATAAGCTGCCAACTCCCCGGCAGCAATACTCCAGGAAGCAATTTCCTGGCCATCGGCATAAAGGCGCAAGGCATCAGTTCCCGAGCTGGTGATACGGTCTAAGCGAACAGTAAAAGAGTCTTGGGAAAAGGATTGTTGGGTAATGCGCGCTCCTTGCACTTCAAAGAAAGGTTGTTGGTGGAGCAGCTCGCCGTTGCTGAAGGTAAGCGTACCGGTAATGGTTACATCGTACATATCCAGCATAGGGATGGGGTTTATGGCGAGGTTGTAAGCACGGTAGGAGACGGAGCTAACGGTAATACCCGTGGCGGCGCTACTGCCCGTTTGCAGATAAGCTCCTCCCGACAAGACTTTGCCAGCGATAAGACCTCCCAAATAATACCTAAAGGTATAGCGACCAGATTCCCCAGGCAGAGTTCCTTTAAACTCCGCACGAGCCGCCCCCAAGCGATTTCCTAAAATAAATTGCTGTGTACCGTTAGGGTAAGTAACCTCCAAAAAAAAGTTTTCGTCAAGACTAGAGGTAAAGGCATTGACGTTAGTCATTTCCACCGAAAAATCGGTGTTGTAGGGATAAACACCCATGTTGATTTCCTTAGGCGAGACCGTAGATTGAACATAGACACCGGGGTTAACCGGCATGGCCTGAACTTGGTAAGCCCAGGAGGAAATAACCAGGAGTACTGTTAGGCCAAGGAGTAACTGGGTACAAAGTCGGGTTAGTTTCATGATCGACATCCTCCTGTTGGCATATTCTTACATGGTAAATAGGTCACGTGAACAGTTATTCCCCATGACTACATGAATAGAGCAATAAATTGGCAACAAAGAACCACGGTGATGAGGGCGACCGGATAAGTGGCAGCGTAGGAGGCAGCCACCCGGTCGCTCTGGGCGGTAGTTATAAGAGCGCCTAAAGCCGGGGTGCTGGTCATACCGCCACAGATAGAGCCTAAACTGTTGAGGAGGGAGAGCTTGAATATCTTGCGAGCCACGGTATAACCTACCAGCATAGGTAAGATGGTTTCTAAAGCTCCCACCAGAAAGAGCCCCATCCCCTGCTGCTGGATAATCGCTACGAAGCCACGCCCGGCGCCAACCCCAGCACCACATAGAAAGAGAATTAAACCCAGTTCCCGCATTATTTCCAAGGTTTTGGCAGGGACCCTTAAGGAAATATTACCCACTTGCCCGAAATGACCAAAGAGGAGCCCTGCCAGGAGCGGTCCCCCGGAAATGCCTAAGTTGAAGCTGGCGCCACCGGGTAAAGGGATCTTCGGAGTAGCAAGCCACAGCCCTACTACTAAGGCGGCGGCTAAAGGTAACAACCCTGTAGGTTCCAGTACTTTTAGATGCTGACTGGTGTTGGTTAGCTCCCCTACGGCCGCTTCCTGCTCTCTGGTGAGTTCAGCAACTTCTACCGCTATATCTACCCTCTCCAGCTTAGGCAAGAGTTGCACAAAGAGAACCACCCCTACCACGCCAAAAGGGTAAGCTATACCGTAACCAATCGAAGCCAAAGTATCTTTCGAGGCTTCAATAGCAGCTGCTAAACCTGGGGTGCTGGTGAGAGCACCCGAGAGAATTCCCACTCCTAAAGAAACCGTTGTATAACCCAGCTTAATAGCGGCTACGGCTACCAGCGCTCCGGTAATAACAATAACTATACCCAAAACCACGTAGGCTAGCGCCTGTTTGCGAAAACCACGGAAAAAAGCCGGACCGGCGATGAACCCCACAGCGGCCACAAAACAAGCTAAACCAAAATCGCGGATAATTTGGGGAATTTCGTAGCCGTAGTGCCCAAAGATTAAAGCTACCAAAAGCACCCCGGAGGTGCCTAACTGCAAGCCTCCTATCTTGACACTACCTAACAGATAACCCAAGGTAATAATGAGAAACATTAGCATAACCGTGGAAATGATAACCACTCCCTTTGCTTTTCTATTCTACAGGAAGGTAAAACCTCCTCCCTGGCATTACTATATAAAGTGGTTTTTGCTTTATGACTAAAAAAAGCTCCTGCCATCATGTGGCTGGAGCTCAGACTGAAGACTTTGATTTCAGCCTCAAGTCGGTTATTGCGAAACAATTTTATCTTTACCCATATAAGGCCTGAGGTTAGGTGGAATGACCACTTCGCCGTTTTCCGTCTGGTGGTTTTCCAGCAAGGCAGCCATACAGCGGTCGATCGCCAAACCGGAGCCATTTAAAGTGTGGACATAATCTACTTTACCCTCGCTGCGGAAACGAATGTTACCCCTTCGAGCTTGAAAGGCTTCAAAGTTAGAGCAGGAGCTAATTTCCACGTAGCGGTCGTAGCTGGGCATCCACACTTCCAGGTCATACTTCTTAGAGGCGGTAAAACCCAAGTCGCCGCTACACATCTCCACCACCCGGTAAGGTAGCTCCAGCAACTCCAATACCCTGGCAGCATGCCCCAGCAACTCTTCCAAAGCTTGGTAGCTTACCTCTGGCTGGACAAACTGCACTAACTCCACCTTGTTAAACTGGTGGGTGCGGATAACCCCTCGGGTATCTCTCCCCGCAGAACCAGCTTCCGAGCGGAAAGAGGCGCAGTAGCCGGTAATCCGGAGAGGCAGTTGCTGAGCGTCCAGAATTTCGCCCCGAAAGAGGTTGGTGAGAGGTACTTCGGCGGTGGGGTTTAAAAACCAGTCATCTTCAGGTAAGTGATAAAGATCTTCGGCAAACTTGGGCAACTGCCCGGTGGTAATCATGGAAGCACGGTTGGTAATAAGAGGTGGGAAGTATTCTGTGTAGCCATGTTCGGCAACATGGAGATCGATCATAAAGGAGATAAGAGCGCGACGTAGGCGGGCGGCATCCCCTCGGTATACTGTAAAACGGGAACCGACAATTTTAGCCGCTCTTTCAAAATCTAAAATGTTTAAGTTAAGTCCTAAGTCCCAATGAGGCAAGGGAGGAAAGCCAAAAGTGGTGGGGGTTCCCCATAGGCGCACCTGGACATTTTCACTTTCATCTTGCCCTAAAGGGGTGCTGGGGTGAGGAAAGTTAGGAAGACTGAGCATCAGTTCCTCCAACTGGTTCTCCAGTTGGCGCACTTCTTCGTCAATTTTCGCAATATCGTCTCCTACCTGGCGCATCTCCAGCACCAGAGGTGAACCGTCTTCCCCCTCCCGTTTGCGGCGTGCCACTTCCTGAGAGGCTACATTGCGCCTGTTTTTGAGCTGCTCCACCTCCACCAGTAGGTTGCGCCGTTTTTCGTCCAGGGAAAGGTATCTTTTAACC
>WREE01000077.1 GCA_009779515.1 Symbiobacteriaceae bacterium | reverse complement strand
GAGAGGGGTAAGGGCTGCTTCCGAGCCTCCTGCCAGCATTAAGTCGGCTTCCCCATGTTGAATTAAGCGAAAAGCATCGCCGATAGAGTTAGTTCCCGTAGCACAAGCGGTGACCACCGAGCTGCATAACCCTTTGGCGCCGGCAATGATGCTGATATTACCGGCACTCATATTCTCCAACATCATCGGGACGCACAGAGCCGAAACCCTTTCGGGACCTCTTTCTAACAGTTTAATATGCTCGTTTTCCAAGGTGCCAATACCACCAATACCACTGCTGACAATAACGCCAAAGCGGTGAGCATCGACGACTCCCTCTTCCACCATCTCCCGGGAGAGACCAGCTTGCGCCATAGCCTCTACCGTGGCGGTGATGGCAAACTGACTGTAACGATCCAGCCGTCTAACCTCGCGACGATCGATAGTTTCGTAAGGGTCGTAGTGGTTAATCTGAGCCGCCACTTGGCAGCTATAGCCGGTGGTGGGGAGACAAGTTAAGGGACCAATACCGTTGGCACCTGCTTTAGCACCCTGCCAAAAAACGGTCGCGTTTAGCCCCAGAGGAGTAACTGCTCCTACACCGGTAACCACAACCCGTTTCTTCATGAATTTGCCACTCCTTAACCTTCCTGACTTTTGGTGATATAAGCGCAAATATCGCCGATATTCTTAAACTTCTCGGCTTCCTCGTCGGGGATTTTGATATCAAACTCATCTTCCAGTGCCATGACCACTTCCACGGCATCCAGGGAATCGGCTTTAAGATCCCGCATTAAGGAGGTCTCCACGGTAATGGTATAAACCTCCTGCTCCTCTAAACTCAACTGGTTGGCAATGATGTCGACTACCTTCTTGAAAATGTCGGACATGTTCCTCTTCCTTTCGTATTGAAGTGTTAGTATAATGACCACAGGCGTGCTGCCTGTTCGCTATCTTCGGGTTTGGCCATGCGCCCCATCAGGCGAGCAATGGCATCTTGCGGGCGTTGGTTGTCGTAAAGAATATCATAGACGGTAGCGCAAATAGGCATTTCTACCTTCAGCTTAGCTGCCAGTTGCTGCACGGCAATAGCCGTGCGTGCCCCTTCGATGACACTCTTCTGGTTGGCTAAAATATCTGCATATGAACGACCCCGCCCCAGCTCTTCGCCACAACCTCGGTTACGGCTCATTTTACTGGTGCAGGTAACCATCAGGTCTCCTACCCCAGAAAGGCCATAAAAGGTAGGGGCTTCTCCCCCCAGCTTAACTGCTAGGCGAACCATTTCGGCTAAGCCCCGGGTTACTAAAGCGGCTTTGGTATTATCCCCTAAAGCCAAGCCATCACAGATACCGGCAGCTATAGCTATGACATTTTTCAAAGCTCCCCCCAGCTCCACCCCAATAATGTCAGGACTGGTGTAAAGACGATAATATGGGGTCATGAAAAGTTCCTGAAAATATTCGGCTACCTGACGCCGAGGTGCAGCAACTACAGCAGAGGCTAAAGCTCCTTGAGCAATTTCTGGGGCATGGTTAGGTCCTGATAGCGCTGCCAACTGGCTTACCGGCAAAGCCAAAACTTCGGCAAAGATAGCACTCATCCGCAGATGACTTTCCGGCTCCAGCCCCTTAGTGCAAGAAATGATCCAAGCTTCCCGGGGCCACACGGCAGCAGCTTCCTCCAGCAGATAACGTACCTGCCCTGCTATCATCGCTGAAACAATGGTGTCCGCACCGGTTACTGCCTCCTGGGGTGAAACCGTAGCCTCTAGGGATACCGGCAAAGGCACACCAGGCAGGGTCAGGCTCTCTCGATGGTGGTTAATCGATGCTACCACCGCCGGCTCTTTATCCCAGAGCATTACGCTATGGCCCTTAGAGGCAAGCATCTTCCCTAAGGTAGTTCCCCAGGCGCCAGCTCCTAACACGGTAATCTTTTTCACGACACCCCTCACCTCCCGATCTTCTACCATATAACCAAGCCTACCGGCACAGGGGAGCCTTGGTTGTTTGTCCTTTTGCCTTGGCGTCAAACCTGGCTACATAGCCAGACCGCCGTCTATATGCAAAACTTGCCCGGTAATATAACGAGCTTCGTTGGAAGCTAAAAAGAGAGCGGCGTTAGCCACATCCTCCGGTTCCCCTAAGTAACCTAAGGGAATACGGGAGAGAATGGCAGCAATTTGTTCTTCGTCTAGCTTAGCCGTCATCGCCGATTTGATAAACCCGGGAGCTAAAGCGTTAACCGTAATACCCCGGGTGGCTAGCTCGCGAGCGAGAGATTTGGTCAGACCGATCAGTCCGGCTTTGGAAGCGGCATAGCTACTCTGCCCCGGGTTACCGATAACTCCTACCACCGAGGCCATATTGATTATTCTACCCCAACGCTGACGTATCATCCCTCGTAGAGCTGCCTGGCTACAGTAAAAAGCTCCGTTTAAGTTCACATTTATCACTTGGAGCCAGTCGTTCAAGTCCATCCTGAGAGCCAAGGCATCCCGTGTGATCCCGGCATTGTTAATTAAAATGTCCACTCCGCCATAGCTTTTTTCCACTTCTAGGAACATTTCCTTAACTGCTTGGGCATCGGTAACATCGGCACAAAAAGCCGCAGCTTCTACCCCCAGGGCAGTAATTTCCTGAACCAGAGCGTTGGCGGAGGGAGGGTCTACCACATAGTTAATAACTAAGCGGTAATTAGAGGAGGCAGCAAAGCCTAAGGCTATAGACCGACCAATGCCCGTAGCTCCGCCAGTGATCAGCACCGTGCGGGGGACAGTCTCAGGGGTTGTTGTCATAAAATCACCCTTTCAGCTAGACAACCGGTTGGCTAAAAAACTCCTTAATGGCAGCAATATCTGCCACTTTATCGCAGGACAACAGCTGCACTTGGTGGTCGCTGTCACGAGCAATGCGCCGCACGAACTGGCTCAAGGTAGTGCCTGGTCCTATTTCCACGAAAGTATCGCACCCTGCTTGGAGCAGATAGCGGACAGTTTGCTCCCAACGTACCCCGTTGGTAACCTGGTTAATTAAAATTTCCTTAACCATTTCCTTGCCCGGATAAGGTAGAGCCGTAGTGTTGGCAATAACCGGGTAGTTAAACTCCCCTACAGTTACTTCATGCAGGACTTGGGCTAGGCGGTCGGCTGCCGGTTGCAACAGGGAGCAGTGAAAGGGTGCGGAAACGGGTAACGCCACCACCCGGGATGCTCCTGCTGCCTTTAACTCATCTTCTAATGCCGCCAACGCTTCCAGTTTGCCGCTGATCACGACTTGCCCCGGAGAGTTATAGTTGGCAATGGCCACTACCCCCAAGGCGGGGTCTGCCCGGTTCACGATCTCCTCTACAACCGAGGTAGCTAAACCTAAGATAGCTGACATACCTCCAACCCCTACAGGGACAGCCGCCTGCATAGCGGCACCCCGATGGTGGACAGCTACCACTGCCTCGTCAAACGGCAGCACACCCGCTACCACCAAGGCGGAGTATTCTCCCAAAGATAGCCCTGCGGTAGCTATTATGCTCTCCTTAGGGATAATATCTGCCAGGATAGTCCAAGCTGCCACCGAGTGGGTTAGAATAGCGGGTTGGGTATGTTTTGTAAGCTGCAACTCTTCAGCTGAACCGGAAAACATCAGCTCCTGCAGGTTATATCCTAAAGCCTCGTTGGTTGTCTGGAACAGATGCCTGGTGGCAGCAAACTCATGGTAAAGATCACTGCCCATACCGGAGTACTGGGCACCCTGCCCGGGAAAGATAAGAGCTACTCTAGACATATTTTTCTCCTTATGCTGGCACTTCTTCAATTTCCGCTGCCAGTTCGTCCATCAGCGCCTGTACTGTCACAATTTCCTTGCAGCGCCAAGCATTAGCTCCAGCAAAGGCGAAACCGTGTTCAAACTCCCCTTTTTGCGCCGCAATGAGCACATTGGCAATACAATAGGGTGCCTCCGCCGGTTTACAGGTCTTCAAACAGGTATAGTCACAATGGTTGGGAATAGTCGCTCCCTGGCTAACCATTTTTAAAAATTGGTTAGCTAAGGCTCGTCCCGGCATCCCTACCGGTGAACGAATGATCATCAAATCTTCCGGTCCCTGGGCGTTTAAATAAGCTTCTTTGAACTTCAGTGAGGCATCGCACTCCACAGTGGTGACAAAGCGCGTCGCCATTTGGACACCGCTGGCACCTTGCTTAAGCAAAGAAGCAATATCGGCACCACTCCATACTCCCCCACCGGCGATGACCGGAATGGTTTTACCGCTGGCTTCTTCGAAGGGAGCTACGGCTGCCAACACCTCCTGCAGCAAGGTAGACAGGTCTTTGCCATGGCCTTCTTCCAGTTCCTCCACGGAAAAACCCAGGTGCCCCCCTGCCAAAGGACCTTCCAAGACAATGGCGTCCGGGGTATAGCTGTACCGTTTCGCCCAAGCCCGGCAAATAACCGTAGCCGCTTTCGCCGAAGAGATAATCGGTGCTAACAACACCTTACTGTTACCCACCAAGGAAGGGAGATCGGTGGGCAAACCAGCTCCGGCGAAGATAATATCGGCACCGGCGTTGATCGAAGCTCGCACTAACTCATCGAATTCCCGAATAGCAACCATGATATTCACACCTAAAATACCTTTAGGTGCTTTTTGCCTGGCTAACTGCAGTTGTTCCTGTATGGCTTTAATGTTGGCTTTAACTTTATCGACATTAATATCGGGACGATAAAAGCCTATACCCACGGCAGAAATAACCCCAATACCACCAGCCTGGGCTACAGCTCCTGCCAGACCTGACATGGAGATACCTACCCCCATCCCTCCTTGGACAATAGGCAGGTGAGCAGTTAAATGACCAATTGTTAGTGACGGGATTCTCATTAAAATTTACCTCCTGAAAATAACAGCCTTGCAGTGGGCTGCCTTCCCCGATATTATAACCTAACTACGAAAAATATGCAACCCCACTTATATGACCAAAGTAATAAAATTCTCTGTCCCAGCTTATTTTAGGGATGCCCCATACCAGCATTTTGGTTGTGATGTTATTCTTCACAAATTCAACGAAAGGTAAAGCAGCTCCCTGAGGCAACAAGAAGGAGATTCCTGGTGGGTACGGAAATATAATCCAGGTAACAGATAAAAACCGCGAAAGGAAGTGGTGTTGTGCCTGAGTTGAAAGGACTTAAACAGACCTGGGATTTGGATATCTTCTTCCCTGGAGGACCAGCTTCACCCCAGTATGCTGCTTACACCGATGAGCTAAAAAAGGATCTCCAACAATTTGCCACCGAAGTAAAAACCCCCTGCACGGAAGTCGCCACCTGGGTGGAACGGCTGACTAAACTCCAGCGACTCGCTAGCCGTACCTCCTACGCCCGTGCCTTCATAAGCTGTCATGGAGCAGCAGATGTCGCCAACCAGGCTGCCCGTCAACTGGAAGGACAGAACCGCCAAATGGGCGCTTTGTTAGGAACCATCAACACCCTCATCAACGACCAAATGCTCTCCCTCCCCCAAGAGGAGTGGGTGTCTCTCCTGGCAACACCGGAACTGGCGGATTTAGCCTGGAACCTGGAGGAAAGACGCAACCGTGCCAAAGATATGCTTCCGGCAGCTCAGGAAGCGTTAGTGAACACCCTTTCCGTTAACGGTTATCACGGCTGGAATACCCTCTATAACCAAATAACCGGCAGTATAAAAATCACCGTGGAGGAGGAGGGGGTAACTTCAATTATCTCCCCGGGGCAGTTGCAAAACCGCCTCTCCCATACCGACCCGGTCAGACGCGCCTATTACATGGATCTTTGGGATAAAGCCTGGGACGAAGCTGCTGATACCATTGCTGTCGGGCTCAACCAAATGGCGGGGTATCGCCTAAACCTCTACCGGGCTCGAGGTTGGGAAGACTTCCTCTTTGAACCTATGCGCATGAACCGTATGAAACGCACTACTTTGGAAAGTATGTATACCGCTATTACTCAAAACCGTCCTCGCTTGGTAGCTTTCCTACAACGGAAAAAAGAGCTCCTGGGGCTCTCCTCCTTGGGCTGGCAGGATGTGGATGCTCCCCTGAGCGGCAACGAAGTAAAGCTCACTTACGATGAGGCGGCTAACTTTATCGTGACGCACTTTAACCGGCTCTCTCCCCGCATGGCTGAGCTTGCCGTCAGAGCTTTCCAAGAACGCTGGATAGAGTCCGAAGACCGATCCGGCAAACGGATGGGAGGCTTCTGCAGCGGCTTCCCCGAAGCGCAGCAAAGCCGTATCTTTGTCACCTTCTCTGGCAGCAAAGGGAATGTGGCTACCTTAGCCCACGAACTGGGGCACGCTTACCACTCCTGGGTACTTAAAGATCTCCCCCAAATGACTAAAGGTTACGCCATGAACGTGGCGGAAACTGCTTCCACCTTTGCCGAAGTCTTGGTGGGGGATGCCGCTATCGCCGCTGCTGCTAACCAGGCTGAGCGCACCAGCTTAATGGAAGACAAGCTCCGTCGGGGGGTAGGGCAGATGACCAACCTGGTCTGCCGCTTTGTCTTTGAAAAAGCTTTTTATGAGGAGCGTCAAAAGGGTGATCTCTCTGTGGCGCGCTTAAACGAACTGATGCTGGCAGCCCAAAAAGAGAGCTACGGCAACGCTTTAGACCGCTGGCACCCCACCTTCTGGGCTTCTAAGCTCCACTTCCACAACACCGGTACCCCCTTTTATAACTTCCCCTATACCTTCGGCTACCTCTTTGCTACAGGGATCTATGCCCATGCTGTGCAAGCCGGTCCCGAATTTGAAGACAAATATGCCGCTCTCCTCAGAGATACCGGCCGCTCCACGGTTGAGGATTTAGCAGCCAAACATTTAGGCGTAGATCTCAGCCAGCCGGATTTCTGGCTCAGCGCCATCGACTTAGCTCTCGCCGAATTGGCTGAATGGCTGGAGCTTACCCAAAAATAATCTCTACTAGTGCAGGAGGAAAAAACCATGGCTTTACAAAACGCTCCCTTCGCCGCTGGCGTTTACGAATCGTCCGGGGTAGTCAAAGTAAACGGGGTCGATATCCCCTATAATACCATTTCCCAAGATAATCTACTCTACGATGAAGCAGGAACGGCCATCGGCTCCGTCTTTACCTACTCTTATTTTCGCAGCGATGTTGCCGACACTTCCCAGCGTCCCGTGGTCTTCTTTTTTAATGGCGGACCCGGAGCTGGTTCCCTCTGGCTCCATGCCGGGCTTTTTGGACCCTTACGCATGGTCTTCCAGGATAACCCCGAGGCGGTAAACACCCCTCATGCCCCTCCCTACTACATTGCGAACAACGATTGGTGCCTTTTAGATATCGCCGACTTGGTCTTTTTCGATCCGGTAGGTACCGGTTGGGGACGCCTGATCAACAAAGAGGCAGGCACTCGCTTCTTTGGTATCGATGAAGATGCCGAGAGTCTAAAAGTTATCATCCATACTTGGGTTAACCACTATAAACGCTGGAACTCTCCCAAATATATTTTAGGAGAGAGTTATGGCACCGTGCGAGCTGCCGTTTTATCTGATGTGCTTACTGGTCAGGGTGCCAACCTCTCCTCCATGGGCTTAAATGGTATAGTCCTGTTAGGTAACGCCATGGGGAATGCCGATTCTATGCTCAAGTTTAATATGGAAGATGCCATTTTAGCGCTCCCGACCATGGCAGCCGCTCACTGGTATCATAACCGGGAAAGAGACCATATCACTTGCACCCTGAAAGAGTTCGTCGATGAATGCTATGCTTTCTGTGACCAAGAATATCTTCTAGCTCTCTGGGCGGGGCATACTCTGGATCCTGCCGCCAAGGAAAAAATTGCCGAGCGCATCTCCTACTTTACCGGTATCAGTAAACATGATGTCTTAAAGCAGGATATCCGCCCTGATATGCGTCTTTCTTGGCAACAGGTTATTGAAGACCAGTTCGCCGAAATTGGCAGACTGGACGGTCGCTTCACCCTCCCCTACGGCTCTCGCTCCGGACGCGAAGGGGTGGCCATTTGCCAATATACCCCTTCCTTCATGGCAGCCATGTGTGGACCAATTAAGGAAAACCTAAAAATAACCCACGACCGGGAGTACTACGCTATCGCCCGCTTCGATGGCGTCACCTGGAACCGCAAGAGCCGTAACCTCCCCTACGAGTGCCTCTCCGCCTCCATGCGCCGTAACAACCAGCTACGGGTCATGTTCGCCACCGGCTATTACGATATGGCTTGCACTATCGGACAGGCTCGTTACCTGGCAAGGCACGGCGGCTACCCTATAGAGAGGGTAGAGATAAACGAGTACGCTTCGGGGCATATGGTTTACCTGGGGGAAGAGCCGGCTAAGCAGTTCGCCGACGATGTCCGAGCCTTTATTAAAATATAGGCTAAATTACTGGAGACAAATAACCCAACCATTAGGCGCAGAAAGCTACCCATGAGAGGCTAAAACAAAATCTTAGGCTGAAGACTTTGTCTTCAGCCTAAGACTGTAGATAAACCGGTGTTACGTGTAGAGGCGGCACTTTGCCGCCTCTACACGTAACTTGGAGCATGGCAGCAGTTTGCCGCCGCGTCCTTTAAGACCTCTCCCCGGCAATACGGTAGGCGGTCTCTTTCCAAATACCCCGACGATAACGGGTATAGGCTAAAATGAAACGAACATATAGGTCGATAGCCATGGCGATCCAGATAGAGATAATATTCCATTTTAAATACCCCGCAAAGAAGAAGGAGAGAGGCACCCGAATACCCCAAAGACCAATTAGCTGGTTAGTCATGGTGGCACGGGCATCTCCGGAACCTCGCAAAGCTCCGTTATAGACTCCAGTTAGCTGCTGAGGTAACTGACAAACCGCCATGATAATTAAGTAATAGACCCCCAGGTTAATAACATTTTGGTCGTTAGTGAGTAGGGAGAATATCTGACGAGGAAAGAAGAGGAGGAAGCTGGCAGTTACCGCCGTCAGCATCATATTCCACTTCGATAACACCTTGACATACCTTTCCGCCAAGCTCACTGAGCCCACCCCGATACTCATACCTACTAAAGCCGTGGTGGCAATACCGAAACCGTTAGCCGGCATATAGGAGATAGACTCGGCAGTGGCACCCTGGTTATGAGCGGCAAACTCCACGGCGCCCATGGAGCCGATAAGACCGGCTAAAGCAATTTGCCCAAACTGCATGAGCAACTGTTCCGAAGCTGCCGGCACCCCGATGTTGAAAACTTCCTTAATTTCTTCCACTTTAATGCGGAAGTTGGTGAAGTCTACCTGCAGGTTATCCTGGAAGTTGAAGAAGATAATTAGGGCCATAATAGCTCCCACCGTCTGGGAAACCACGGTGGCAATAGCTGCTCCGGTAATACCCATAGCGGGTATGCCAAAGTTACCATAAATAAGCACATAACCTAAGCTGGCGTTGACTAAATTAGCGGTGGTATTAGTCACCATGGTGACCCGGGTATTGCCGGAACCCCGCATAACTGCTCCGATAATTTGGTT